>CAZLTO010000022.1:0-10727 GCA_964562475.1 uncultured Sphingobium sp.
TCGAGATGGTCCGGCGGGACGTTGAGCAACACCGCCACGTCGCAATCGAGGCTGTGCGTCAGGGCGATCTGATAGCTCGACAGCTCCAGCACATAGACACCTTCCCCCCTATCATCGGCTTGGAGCGGCTCGGCGCCCAGGATCGGCAGCCCGATATTGCCCCCCATCAGGCTCGGCACGCCGGCCGTCTCGAGGATGTGATGCACCAGTGCCGTCGTGGTCGATTTGCCGTTGGTGCCTGTAATTCCGACGACCTTATGCGACGGGAGCGTCGGTCGCGCGAGCGCGAACAGCTCGATGTCGCCAATGATAGGCACGCCCGCCGCCTTGGCATAATCGGTAATCGGATGCTTGTTGAGCGGAACGCCGGGCGAGACCACCACGCCGTCATAGCCCGCCAGATCGACGGTCATCGGATCGGCGATTTCTGCTTTGCCCGCAACCGCTTCATGCGCATCCTCGCGCGTGTCCCACGCCAGCACATGCGCGCCGCTCGCGTGAAGGCACTCCACCGTCGCCAGCCCCGAGCGCGCCAGCCCCAGCACCGCATAACGCTTGCCCGCAAAGACCGGCGAGATGATCCCCATGCCCCCGCGCTCTCCTACCGCAGCTTCAGCGTGGCGAGCCCCGCCAGCGCCAGCACGAAGGCGACGATCCAGAAGCGGATCACGACGGTGGTTTCGGGCCAGCCAAGCTGCTCGAAATGATGATGGATCGGCGCCATCTTGAACACCCGTTTGCCGGTGCGCTTGTAGAAGAACACCTGGATGATGACCGACAGCGCCTCGACCACGAACAGCCCGCCGATGATGCCGAGCACGATCTCGTGATGGCTCACGACCGCGATCACACCGATGGTGCCGCCCAGCGCGAGGCTGCCGGTATCGCCCATGAACACGGCGGCGGGCGGCGCGTTGAACCACAGGAACGCCAGCCCAGCGCCGATCATCGCGCCGGTCAATATCACGAGGTCGCCCGCGCCGGGCACATGCGGAATGCCGAGATAGCCCGCGAAATCGGCGCGCCCTGCCAGATAGGTGATCGCGGTGAAGGCCATGCAGGCGATCACCACCGGCATCGTCGCAAGGCCATCGAGGCCATCTGTGAGATTGACCGCATTACCGAAGGATACGATTACGAACGCGGCGAAGACATAATAAAACAGGCCCAAGTCAATCGCCGGACCGTTCCAGAATGGGACATAAAGCGCGGTGCCATTGTGCTGCACGATCAGCATCGCCGCGATGCCCGCGATCAGGAATTCCGCAAGCAGCCGAAACCTGCCCGAAAGCCCCTTGTGGCTGGCCTTGGTCACCTTGTCATAATCGTCGAGGAAGCCGATCGCGCCGAAGCCCATCGTCACGACGAGGCAGGCCCAGACATATGTGGACGAAAGGTCCATCCACAGCAGGACCGAGACCAGCATCGAGGTGAGGATCATCAGGCCGCCCATCGTCGGTGTGCCGCGTTTGGCGAGGTGGGTCTGCGGCCCGTCGGTGCGGATCGGCTGACCCTTCCCTTGCCGCACCCGCAGCCAGCCGATGAACCTGGGACCGATGAGCAGCCCCAGGAACAGCGCGGTCGCGATGGCAATGCCCGCGCGGAAGCTCAGATAGCGAATGAGGTTCAATACCCCGGGGAAATCAAGCTGTTGGGCCAGCCAGTAGAGCATCTGTCTATCTTTCTCCGTCCGCCAATGCCGCAACCAGACGCGACAGGCCGACACTGTTCGATCCCTTGACGAGAATCACGTCGCCCGCACGCATCTCGCCCACAAGCGCTTCTCGTGCCGCCTGCGCGTCGGCCACATGCGCCAAAGCGAGCTTTCCTTCAAGCCTTTGCGCGAGTGGTTCCATCTCATTGCCCACCAATATCGCGCAATCAACGCCCGCCTGTTCTATCGGCCCGGCAAGATCGGCATGCAGGGAGGCGCTCTGCTCGCCCAACTCCTTCATCGCGCCGAGCACCGCGATGCGCCGCCGCGCCTGTTCGCGCCCGAGTTGGCGCAGCGTCGCCGCCATCGAGAGCGGATTGGCGTTGTAGCTCTCGTCGATCAACAGCGCATCGCCATCCGGTGCGTGCACCTCATGCCGCGCGCCACGGCCTGCAAGCCCAGGCATCTCGGCGAGCGCCAGCCCCGCCGCCGCGAGATCGCCGCCCACGGCCTCCACCGCCGCGACGATCGCCAGCGAATTGGAGACATTATGCTCGCCCGGCGCGGCGACGGTGTAGCACAGCTCTCCGCCGGGCAGGTGCGCAACCACCAGGCTTCCGCCGCTGGTCGCGGGAACAGCTTCGCTCGCGCGCACATCCGCACCCTGCTTGAGACCAAAGGTAACGATGTTCGCGCCCTGCGCCTCCGCCGCGCCGATCAGCAGGTCACGATGTGGGCTGTCATAAGGGATGATCGCGGTGCCGCCCGGTTCCAGCCCCTCGAAAACTTCAGCCTTGGCGCGAGCAATCGCCTCCTCGGTGCCGAAATATTCGATATGCGCGGGCGCGATGGCGGTGATGATGGCGACATGCGGCCACACGATCCGCGTCAGCGCCGCCAGTTCGCCCGCATGGTTCATGCCCATCTCGAAAATGCCGAAGGCGGTGTCGCGCGGCATGCGGGCGAGCGAAAGCGGCACACCGACATGATTGTTGTAGCTCTTGACCGAGCGGTGCACCAGCCCGCGCCGTCCGCGTTCCAGCGCCATGAACAGCGCCTCCTTGGTGCTGGTCTTGCCGACCGAGCCGGTGACGCCGATAACCTTGCCTGCCATCCGCGCGCGCGCCGCATGGCCGAGCGCGTTCAATGCCGCCGTGGTGTCCGCTACCAGCACATGCGGCTGGTCGATCGGCTGGGAGACAATCGCGCCCGCCGCGCCCACCGCAAAAGCCTTATCGAGAAACTGGTGCCCGTCCGCGCTCTCGCCCTTCAAGGCGATGAACAGATCGCCCGCCCCCACCTCGCGGCTGTCGAACGCCACGCCGCTGACAACGAAATCCGCCGAGGCCGCGCCGCCGGTCGCGTCTGCAATCTCTTGCGAAGTCCAGAGCGCCGCGCCGCCCTTGTCGCTCATTGCGCGCACTCCCGCGCGACTTCGACATCGTCGAACGGCAGCACGCGCTCGCCGATGATCTGCCCCTGTTCATGTCCCTTGCCCGCGAGCAGCACGATGTCCTGCGCGCCCGCCTGCGCAATCGCAGCGGCAATCGCGGCGCGGCGCCCGCCGATTTCCTCAGCCTGTGGCGCGCCCGCCATGATCGCGGCGCGGATCGCGGGCGGGTCTTCGGAGCGGGGATTGTCGTCGGTCACGATCACATGATCGGCCATTTCGGAGGCGACCTTGCCCATCAGCGGGCGCTTGCCGGCATCGCGGTCGCCGCCCGCGCCGAACATCACAATGAGGCGGCCCTTGGTGTGCGGGCGCAGCGCCTCTATCGCCGCCTTGAGGCCATCGGGCGTGTGCGCATAATCGACATAGACCGGCGCGCCCGCCTTGCTGAGCACCGCGCGCTCCAGCCGCCCGCGCACTGGCGTCAGGCGCGAGAGGTGCGGCATGATCTTCGCCCACGGCGTCCCGCTCGCCATCACCAATCCGGCGGCGACCAGCACATTCGCGGCCTGATAGGCACCGATCAGCGGCAGATCGACCTTGTGCTCCGCGCCATCCACCGCGATGACGAGCTTCTGCCCGAGCGCGGTCGGCTCGCGGCTCACGAGGCGTAGCGTCTCGCCAGCTTCGCCCACGGTGAGGAGCCTCAATCCCCGCGCCTTCGCCCGCGCGATCACGTCTGCGGATTTCTCATCGTTCGCCCAGACCACCGCCGCGCCATCGTCCGCGATCACCTCGTCAAACAGGCGCATCTTGGCCGCGAAATAGCTCTCCATGTCGCCATGATAATCGAGATGATCGCGCGAGAGGTTGGTGAAAGCCCCCGCCATCACCGGCAACCCCTCGGTGCGATATTGCGCGAGGCCGTGGCTCGATGCCTCGAACGCCGCATGGGTGATGCCCTCTTTTTTAAGGCCCGCCATGTTGGAGAGGAAAGTCACGATGTCCGGCGTCGTGAGGCCAGTATGCACCTGATCGACCGAGGTAGTGACGCCCAGCGTGCCTATCGATGCGGATACATGCCCCAGCGCGCGCCATATCTGGCGGGTGAGCTCTACCGTAGAGGTCTTGCCGTTGGTGCCGGTCACCGCGATGCAGACATCCGGGAACGGCGCGAAGAACCGAGCCGCCATCCGCGCGAACAGGCGGCGCGGATTGGCGTGGGCGATATGGATCGCGCCTTCGACCTTCGCTTGCGGACGCGCCACGACTGCGACTGCCCCCGCCGCCACCGCCTGCGGAATATAATCCTCGCCGTTCACGCGGGCGCCCTCGAACGCGCCAAACACGCAGCCGGGCGCGACCTTGCGGTTATCGATCGCAAAGCCGGTTACGGCCACTCCGGGCAAGCCTTCCGCCAGTCCTTCGGCGAGCCTATCGAGATGCATTATTCGTCTCCTGTGTCTTGGGACAGGAGCGGCATAAGTTCCGATATGTCAACATCCCGACGCTGATCGGGCAGGATTCCCAACATCGGGCCGATGCGTGTCACCACCTGCTTGACGACCGGCGCGGAGGTGTAGGCGGCGGTGCGCACGCCGGGATATTTGCTGCTGCCCTGCGGCTCGTCCATCATCGTGAGGACGACATATTGCGGGTTATCCATCGGGAAGGCGGAGGCAAAGGTCGTGATATTTGCGTGGCGCGCATAATGGCCACCCTCGGGCTTTTCCGCCGTGCCGGTCTTGCCGCCGATGCGATAGCCCGGCGCATTCGCCGTCCTGCCGGTGCCGTACATCACGATGAGGCGCAGGAGCTGGCGCATCCGTGCGCTGGTGGCGGCTGAGAATACGCGGCGGCCCTGCGGCACTTCATCCGCATTGAGTTTGCGCAGCGTCGCCGGGCGCCAGATGCCACCGTTCACCAGCGCAGCATAGGCGCTGGCGAGATGAATGGGCGTAACGGCAATGCCATGTCCGTAGGCGACGGTCATGTTGGTGATCCGTCCCCAGTCTGCGGGCCACAATGTCGGGAAGCGCTCCTTCAGCTCGATGCTGGGCCGACGATCGAACTCCAGCGAGCGATAGACCTTCTGCATCTGCGCCGAACCCATCTCGTCGGCGATCCGCGCGGTGCCGATGTTGGAGCTGTGGATCAGGATTTCCGGCACATTGAGCCAGCGGCCCAGCGGGTGATCGTCCTTGATCTTGTATCTGCCCACCTGCAACGGCGCGGTCGCGTCGTAGAGTTTTGCCATCGATGTGATGGCGCCCGCGTCCATCGCCGCAGCGACCGAGAGCGGCTTGAAGGTGGACCCCAGCTCATAGCGCGCCTGCACCACGTTGTTGCGGCGCGCATTCGGATCGCCGCCCAGCTTGTTGGGATCGAACACCGGGAACGACGCCATCGCGATCACCTCGCCGGTGTTGGCATTGAGCACCACGCCGGTCGCGCCCTTGGCCTTCTGATCGACCATCGCGGAGTATAGCTCGCTCTCTAAAGCGCCCTGCACACGGGCATCGACCGAAAGCGCCAGCGGCTCGCCTCGACGGGCGGGATCGACCAGCCGATCATTGAACGCGGCCTCCACGCCCATGCCGCCTTCATAGGCATTGCCGTTCTTCACCGGCACGAAACCGAGCAGGTGCGCCGCGAGCGTGCTCTGCGGATAGAAGCGCTCCTTCTCGCGCGGAAATTCGATGCCGATCTCGCCGAGCGCATTGACCGCCGCCACCTGCTCCGGTAGCGCGCGCTGGCGCAAATAGGCCCAACCCTTGCCGGTGAGCTTGGCGTAGAACTCCGATTGCGGCGTGTCGGGAAATATCTCGTGCAGCTTGCGGGCAAGCTCGGACGGGTCGCTGATGAGTTTGTCCGGCCGCACCGAGATTGCATAGGCGTCCATCATCCGCGCGAGCGGCACGCCGTTGCGATCGACAATATCCGCACGCGGAGGAATGCCGCCAAGACCCGCACCCTGAGTATCCCGCCCGCCGGAGAACAGACCCATCCACGCGAGCCGCAGCACAAGAACCGCGGAAATCGCGATCAGCAACAGCAGCACGATCATCAGACGCTGATGCGCGATCGCCGTCAGGTTCAGCCGTTCCCGCCGAATCGGCGGCCTGTCATGCCGAACGACGATAGTAGCCATCAGCGGGCGGACCTCCCGCCATCGAGCGAACCGTGGCGGCCGATTTCCCCCATCGAGCGACTATCGAGCAACTGCGCATCGAGCATCGCCATGCGCTCGGCCTTGCGGGAGACGGGTGCGGCGCGGGCGGGCTTTTCAGCTTGTGCGCGCTGAGATGCTGCTGGCGGCCTGCTCTTCGCATCGGTGCCCTTCGCATCAGACTTGGCGGGCTTGTCCGCCTTGGGCGTGGGAGCCATTGCGACGCGAATGGCCGGGGTCGAGACCGGCGCATTCTGGATAGCAGCCGACGCCGATACAGCGGGCTCAGGCTGCTCAGCCACGCTTTCATCCGCCGAAGCAATCTGCGCGCCGTTGCCGCTGCCGATCATCGCAACCAGTACGGGCTGCGGCGCATATTCCGGGCCGTTGGGCTGCAAGCCGTCCAGATGTGCGAGCTGGCGCTCATCAGCGAGATAGCGGTCCGCGCCCAGCGCCGAATAATGGAAATCCTGGCTCGCCCATCTTTCCAGCTGACGCATGCTGGCGCGCGCGCTGAACTCTGTCTCCAGATAGCGAATGTCGGCCTGCGCAGATGCGATCTGCGCCCGCACCCGCATCAGTTCGTTGCGCTCGGTCGCCACCTTCAGCGAGACGAGATAGGCCGAGAGCGCACCCAGCGCCACGAACAATACCCAGAACAGGCTCTGCAGACGTTTGACGGCGATCATCCTTCTGTCTCCTGATGGGGGGCGCGTGCACCGAGGCGGACGGCGCTGCGCAAGGTGGCGGACCGGGCGCGGGGGTTGCGAATGATCTCTGCTTCCGAGGGGCGAATGGCCTTGGCTGGCTTGGCAAAGGCGGCGCGCTCGGCGCTTTCCACCAGCGGGCGGTGGCGCGATCCCGCTGCCTCGCTGCCGGAGCGGCGACGGAGGAACTGCTTGACGATCCGGTCCTCAAGACTGTGAAACGTCACCACCGCGAGCCTGCCGCCCGGCGCGAGGATCTGTTCCGCCGCTTCCAGCCCGCGCTCCAGCTCATCGAGCTCGCCGTTCAAATGGATGCGGATCGCCTGAAATATGCGGGTCGCGGGGTCTTTCTTGTCATGCGGCTTGTGGCCCAGCGCGCGGCGGACCACGTTCGCTAGCTCAGCCGTGCGCGTGATCGGTCGCGCGGCGACGATGGCCTTCGCCACCCGACGCGAGCGCGGCTCCTCGCCATAATTATACAGCACGTCAGCGATCTCTTCTTCGGGAGCCGTGTTCACGAAATCGGCGGCGGTCATGCCCGCCTGCGCCATGCGCATGTCGAGCGGCCCGTCGGCCTGAAAGGAAAAACCACGATCCGCCCGGTCGAGCTGCATCGAGGAGACGCCGATATCGAGCACCACGCCGTCCACCTGCGCAGCCCCCGCGCCTTCCACCAGCGAACGCATTGCCGAAAACGGCCCTTCGACGAGGCGAATATCGCTGCCCTCCTGCGCGATCCGCTCCCGCCCTTCGGCAATCGCATCAGGATCGCGGTCGATCGCGATCACATGCGCGCCTGCCGCCGCTATTGCGCGGGAGTAGCCGCCCGCGCCATAGGTGCCATCGACATGCGTTTCGCCCGGCTTGATCGCCAAAGCACCCAGCACCTCATCCAGCAACACGGGAATATGCGGCGCTGCGTCGGTCAGCGCGAAAACGGTGGCGGCGCTCATTTGCCTGCACCTTTACCGGCAAGGAACTGCTCGACCGCATAGACCACGCGGCGGCTGCGCCCCTTATAATCGAGATATTTTTCCGGCGCCCAGATCTGGATATGCCGCCCGGTGCCGACGAACAGCGCCGTGTCGCCGATGCCCATCATCCCCTTGATGTCATCGGGCATGAAGAACCGGCCGCCGTCATCGAAATTCAGGTCTTCGAGATCGGGGAAATATTTCTCGCGTGCGGCCTCGTCGTCGAACGACTCGCCGCGCCCGCGCGCCGCCTGCTGGTCCGCCAGCACCTGCTGTTCCAGCCAATCCTTGTGCGACAGGCCGAAACCGATGGCGCAATCATGCTCGGGATGAAGGCTGAGGCAGATCTTGTTGCTGTCCGCGCTGCTCTGGCGAACGGCCTTGCGCATATCCAGCGGCAGGGCGAACCGGCCCTTGCCGTCCGTGGTGCATATGCCGTGCCCTGAAAAGATGACGCCTTCGGACAATGCCGCCCAACCCCCAATCGTTGCGCCGCTCAAGTCCGCACAAGACCGCACGGAAAAGCGCATTGGGGAACGCCGATCCGCTACGGGAATCACACAGGTTGAACAGCCCCTTGAGAGGAAGGTGTATCAAGGGTCGAGCTGGGAGAAAAGGGGAAAATTTGGGAAAACATGGGAAAAGAGTCGTTTTACCTGTTTCTTCCTGATTTTCCGCCAGTTGAGGCAAGATTCAGCCGCTGCCCGCCAGTGCCTCCGACCCCGAGTTTTCCATGCGTTTGCGGGCCAGCCATCGCCTTTCCCCAAGCCATCCCAGCCCGGCCCAGAAAAGTGCCGCCAGCAGACCCCAGCGCAGACCAGAGATCAGCGCCGCATCGTCCTTCACGCGGCGCGGCGCGGCATTGCGCGGCACGGCAAACGGATCGACCGTCCAGCTCGTCAGCAACGGCAGGATATCCGAGGCATAGGCTTGCTCCCGGTCTGCCCAGCGCGGGTCCGCCAGCCAGAGCCGCTCATCGAGCACATCCGCGTCCGCGACAAGCCGCACCCGCCCCTTGCCGATGGGGCATAACGCCATCAATCCGCGCTCCGCAAAGCTGCAGTGCGTTTCCCCGTGCGGCGAGAAACGCGAGGCACCCGCGAGCATCAGCACATGACCGCCCGTCAGCATCCGCCGATCCACAGCATTCGTGTCTATGGCCGTGCCGGGGCTCACCGGCTCCAGCCGCAAACCCCAGTGCAGCATCAACGGATCGAGCAGACTGGTGAGCGGCGCGCGGCGCGGATCGCCCAGCGGCAGCTCTCCCGGCCAGACGAGCAGCGGATCGGCAAAGATCACTGCCTTGCCACCGCGTCTGATCCAGCCATCCAGCGCCACCAGTTCCATCGGCTGCAACAGGCGCGGTTGGGCGAGGACGAGCGTATCGAGGCCATGCAGGCTCGTGCCGTTGATATGATCCACGGCGCGGGCATGAAGATGATCGACCAGCGGCGAACGCCCGCCGCCCGCTCCGGCGACGATCCGCCCGGGCGACGCGTCCTCCGCCCAGAACAAGGGCAGCGCGCTCATCATGCCCACGGCCCCGCGCGATTCTCCGGCAATGCGCTGCGAAGGGGGAGGGAGTGGGGGGTCTTCGACCGAACGAAGCGAGAAGATCGAGACTGCCGAGCCAATGGCCAGCACCAGCATCATCAGCCACCACAGGCGCGTCTGCCGCTCCATCTTCCAGCTCAGCAGCAGAAACCCACCAATCGCCACGAGCGCCGCCAGCCACCAGCGCTGCGGCGCGGCCTGCCCCGTTTCCAGCACACCGCCAGCAGCGAGGCCGAAGGGCATGACCAGCGGCAACAGCCCGGCAAACAGCACCATGACTGTCAGCAGGAAAACGCCCGCCGCAAGGCCCAGCGCCGCCCAGCGGTGGTGTCTACCGCTCTCGGCGCGCTTGATTATTTCCCGCCACCACTGGCCGGCGCGCGATCCATCGGCTTTTTGAGGTTCGGGTCCGGTTGAAGATCGGGAACGACCGACTGCGTGTCGGGGTCATCAGAAGAGGGCGCCACGCCCAGCTCGGCCAGTGGCTCGCTCGGTGCGCCATTGGCGGCAACAGCCTCCGACGCATTGGCGGCGGCAGCCGTGTCGGACGCGTCATCGCGGCGGATGTTGTCGACAACGATGTTGGCGAGGCCGATCAGCAACACAATACCAAACAACCCGGTAAGCCCGGTCTGGATACGCTGCATCGCTTCCTTGCGGCGAGACGTTACTTCGGCCATTCCACTCGCTTCACGCTAGGCCCGGCTCTCAGGCCTGAACCGGCTCCTTGTGCATGAGCCAGGGGAACACCGTCAAGCCCTTCGCGCTAAGCCACTCCGCATTGTAGAGCGTGGAGAGATAGCGAAAGCCGGTATCGCACAGGATCGTGACGATGCGCTTGCCCGGCCCAAGCTGTTTGCCCAGTGCAATCGCACCAGCAACATTGATGCCGCTGGAGAGGCCGAGACACAGTCCTTCCTCGGCCAGCAGGCGGCGCACCCAGAGCAGACCTTCCTCGTCCGAAACGCGGAACTGCGTGTCGATCGGCGCACCGTCGAGATTGCCGGTGATCCGCCCCTGGCCGATCCCTTCCGCCACCGAAGAGCCTTCGGCCTTCAGCTCGCCATGCGCGTAATAATTATACAGCGCCGCGCCGCAGGGATCAGTAATCACAATCGTCACCTTCTCGTCCTTGGCCTTGAGGCCGAGGCCAACGCCCGCGATGGTGCCGCCGGTGCCCGCCGCGCAGGTGAAGCCATCGATCCGGCCATCCATCTGATCCCAGATTTCCTCGGCCGTGCCAAGGATGTGCGCCTTGCGATTGGCAATATTGTCGAAC
>CAZLTO010000023.1:0-9722 GCA_964562475.1 uncultured Sphingobium sp.
AAGGCGCTGGCGCAGGCGGAGAAGAAGCGGGTCGAGTTCAACCAGCAATTCGCGGGCATCCTGCCCGGCGCGGGTTCGATCTCTGACCGCATGGCGGCAGCGCAGACAGAGCTTAACCAGATCGAGCAGCAGCTTATGGGCGCGCAAAGCGCGCTTGCGGCGATGAACGGGCAGCTTGCCGGAACGCCCGCGACGATTGCCGGTGGCGGCGGGGGTGCTCCCTCCGCGCTCGCACAGGCACAGGGAGAGCTCGCCACCGCGAAATCACGCGGCTGGACCGATAATCACCCCGATGTGGTGGCATTGAAGCGCCAGATCGCGGCCCTGAAGGCGGCGGGCGGCAGCGCCACTAGCGGCGGCGGCGGCGCGCCCAACCCCGCCTATCTCTCGATCAAGTCGATGCAGGCGGAGCGCGCGGCGGCGGTGCAGGCGCTGGTCGCCCGCAAGGCGCAGATCGAGGCTGACCTGAACGCCGTCACCGTGCGCCAGATCTCCGATCCGGGCCTCGCGTCCGAGGGCGAGCGACTTGACCGGGATTATGACGTCCTGAAGGCGCAATATGACAAGCTGCTCGCCGACCGGGGCGATGTGCGCATGCGCGGCGATGTGCAGAGCGAGACCAAGGGCGCGAGCTTCCGCATCATCGACCCGCCAAGCGTGCCGACCGCGCCCGCTTCGCCCAACCGGCCGCTGTTGCTCGTCGGTGTGCTCGTCGTCGGCATCGGCGCGGGCGTGGGCGCGGCATTCGTGCTGGGTCAGGTGCGTCCGACTTTCCCGACGGCGGCGCGGCTTGCTTCAGCTTCCGGCCTGCCGGTGATCGGCACCGTGACGGAGACACTGAACACGGCGCAGATCGAGGCGCGCAAGCACAGGCTCAGGGTCTTTGCGGGCGCAAGCGGTGCGTTGGGCGCGGCATGCCTGCTGCTCATCGTCGTCGAATTCATTCAGCGCGGCTTGGCATGAACGGAAAAACGGGTAACTCGGATATGGGCAAACAGGATTTTCCGCATCATGACCCGCGCCAGTCCGCCAGGGGCCTGCTGGAGCGCGCTTCGGACATGTTCGATTTTCGTGGGGCGCTGAGCGGCAAAGCGCTGCCGCCGCTGGATATTCCGGCGGAGATGATCCCGCCGCCGCAGCAGCCGATATCGGTTGCGGTCCCGGCTTCCGGGCATCGCGCGGCGGACTGGGCCGGACGCATCGAGCCCGTCAGCCGCGAGGCGCTGGCGGAGCATGGCTTCCTTGTTCCCGGTGCGCCGATCTCTGGCCTGGCCGAGGAATTCCGCATCATCAAGCGCGAGCTGCTGGCCGAGCTGCGTGGCGCCGGTGATAGCGCAAACGGCAAGGTGGTGCTGGTCGCGTCGGCGCATCCGGGCGAGGGCAAAACCTTCTGCGCGGTCAATCTTGCGCTGTCGATGGCGGCGGAAAACGGCCTTGAGGTGTTGCTGGTCGACGCTGATGTCGCGAAGCGGGAGGCCGCCGATCTGTTGGGGCTGCATGCGGAGACCGGCCTGCTCGATGTGCTCGCCGATCCTGCGCTCCGGGTTGAGGATCATGTTACCCGCACCGATGTTTCGGGCCTCGCCGTGCTGTCGGCCGGGACGGGCAATAGTCAGGACGCCGAATATCTCTCATCGGGCAGGATGAAAGACGTCATGAAGGCGCTGGTCGTTGGGCGCCCCGAGCGGATCGTCATCATGGACTCCGCGCCCTTGCTCGCGGCGTCTGCGGCGTCGATCCTTGCCGCCCATGTCGATCTGACGCTGCTCATCGTCCGCGCCGACCGCACGACCGAGACGGCGCTGCGCGACGCGGCGGAGCTGCTGAAAGCCTGCGGGCAGGTGCAGCTATTGCTGAATGGCGTCAAATTTTCGGCAAGCGGCCGTCGATTCGGCAGCTATTATGGGCGCGAGGGATAAGGCAGGTGCAACGCCTCCTGCACTCTGTCAGCGCCTTGTGCTTCGCCCTCATGGCGGCAAGTGCGCAGGCACACACCGAGGTGCATCCCTATATCGAGGCCGACCAGACCGTGCTCGCGAACCTCAAGGGCGCGGGCGGCGATGTGCTCACTTACACCTCCGTCGCTATCGGCGTAGACGCGACGCTTACCACCAGCCGTAGCGAGGTGCGCGCCGACGCCCGCTACGAGCACCAGTTCGGCTGGGGCAGGAAGGCGCTGGACAGCGACATCCTCTCCGGCCTGGTGATGGGGCGTTATGCCGTCATCCCCAAAAAACTCAACATAGAGGGCGGTGCTCTGGCGACGCGGGTGCGCACCGACGGGCTTTCGAGCGCGAACGGTTCGCTGATCTCGGCGGGGGACTCGGTGTCGCATGTGTTATCGGCCTATGCCGGGCCGACGCTCACCACGCATATCGACGATCTCTCGGTCAACGCCGCCTATCGCATCGGCTACACCAAGGTCGAGGACGATGTGAACTTTAGCGGCGGTGTGCCCGCCTTCGGCGTGTTCGACGAGAGCGTCTATCAGACCGCGACCGCCTCCGTGGGCATGCAGCCGGGGCCGCTGCCGTTCGGCTGGGCCTTGGGCGCGGGTTATGAGCGCGAGGACGCGAGCGAGCTGGACCAGCGTTATGAGGACAAGTGGGTGCGGGCGGATATCACCGTTCCTATTACCTATACGCTCGCGCTGGTGGGCGGCGTTGGCTATGAGGACATCAGGATCGACCAGCGTGCGGCCTTGCTCGACAATGCCGGGAACCCGGTGCTGGATCGCAAGGGCAGATTGATCTCCGACACGTCCGTGCCGCGTCTCGTCGCTTATGATGTCGACGGTCTCATCTGGGATGCTGGCGTGCTCTGGCGCCCCAGCCGTCGCACCTCGCTGGAGGCGCGGATAGGCGAGCGCTATGACAGCATGCACTATTCCGCCAGTTTTAGCTGGCGCGCGAGCCCGCACAGCCTGTTCCAGCTCGTCTACTTCGACCGGATCGACAGCTTCGGGCGGGCGCTGCATGGCAATCTCATCGCGATGCCGACGGATTTCACCGCCGCGCGCAATCCGTTCAGCGGCGACCTCACAGGCTGCGTCAACGGCCAGAATGGCGGCACCTGCCTCAACGACACACTGGCGGCGATCAACGGCTCCAACTTCCGCCATCGCGGGCTCATCGCGCAATATGGCTGGAACGGCGGGCGGCGCTGGAACTGGGGTGCGGCGGCGGGCTGGTCGCAGCGCAAGTTCATCGCCCCGCGCGCCTCGATCTTCAATGCCGTAAATGGCACGCGCAACGATTATTACTTCGGGCAGCTTTTCGGCGGCTATAAGCTCGACATGCAATCGAGCCTCGGCGGTGCTCTCTATGCGAACTATCTTGACGCCGATGGCACCGGGATCAACGTCACCAATTATGGCGCCTACGCGACCTACAATCGCATCTTCGGGCGTCGGCTCAGCGCGCAGGCATCGCTTGGCCTTGATGCGCTCGATACGGAAACCATTGAAACCATAGTCAATCTTTTGGGGCAGGTCGGTGTACGCTACCAGTTCTGAACCATGCGGGGGTGTGACCCCTCTGGAGACCGAAAACGATGTATGACCAATATTATGCGCTGCAGGGTCGCCCGTTTCAGCTGACGCCGGACCCGCATTTCTATTATGAGAGCGCGACGCACCGCAAGGCGCTGTCCTATCTGGGCTATGGCCTTGCGCAGGGCGAGGGGTTCATCGTCATCACCGGCGATATCGGCGCGGGCAAGACCACACTCGTCGGCCATGTGATGTCGACCATCGACCCGCAGCGGCTGACGGCGGTGAAGATCGTCTCGACACAGGTGGAGGGAGACGATCTGCTGCGCCTCGTCGCCCAGCAGTTCGGCATCGCCGAGGAGGCTTTGTCCAAGGCGCAGCTGCTCCAGCGGATCGAGGCGTTCCTCCATGCGCAGGCGCGCAAGGGCTTGCGCACGCTGCTGATTGTCGATGAGGCGCAGGGGCTTGCCGTCTCCGCGATCGAGGAGCTGCGGATGCTGAGCAATTTCCAGCTCGGCGGGCAGGCGCTGTTGCAGATAGTCCTGCTCGGCCAGCCGGAATTCCGCGATCTGCTTGGCCAGCCGGAACTGGAGCAGCTCCGCCAACGGGTGATCGCCACGCATCATCTGGAGCCGATGCTGGCAAGCGAGGTCGAGCCTTATATTCGCCATCGCCTGTCGCTGGTCGGCTGGCGGGACAATCCGCGTTTCACCGGCGACGCCTTCACCGCCATCTATGGCGCGACCAACGGCGTGCCGCGGCGGATCAACGCGCTGATGAGCCGGGTGATGCTGCTCGGTGCGGTCGATCATCTTGCCGAGATCGATGCCCGCGCGGTAGAGGCGGTGGCTGCCGACATGGGGCTGGGTGAGCACGAGGCTGATGGAGCGGAAATTGCGCCGGTTGCCGAGCCGCAGCCCGTGGTTCCCATTATGGAAGCTGACAGAGATACTCTGCCAGCCGCGGCAGCGATCGAAGCCAATCTTGCATCCGAGCAGCTGGATCTCCACCGTATCCGGGAAGAACTTGATGAGCTGCGGCGATCTCTCAGCCTCAGCGGTGACCGCGCCAGCCAGCAGCGCCTGCTGGGCGAACGGCTTGACGTGATCGAAGCGCGCGTCAACAGTCTCGAAACGCGCAGCGACGAGCAGGAAGTGGCCCTCCGCAAGGTGCTCAATCTGCTGGTCGACTGGGTTGAGAACGAGGGTTCGGACGTTCGCGCGGCCTGAGACCGGCGAACTCGCTTGAGAGCTGAGAGTGAGCATTGATCTCAAATATAATCAATGCCTTGTCTGTAGATGTTGAAGACTGGTTTCAGGTTGGTTCCTTCGAGACCACGATAAAGCGTGCCGATTGGGCGAGCTGCGAGTCGCGGGTGGTCGATAACACCGATTTTCTGCTGGAATTATTTGTGCGTGCCGGGGTTCGCGGAACCTTTTTCACCTTGGGTTGGATCGCGGAGCGACATCCCGATCTCATTCGCCGCATAGTTAAAGGCGGACATGAGCTTGCGAGCCACGGCTATGACCATCAACGTGTCATTACCTTCACGCCGGAGCAGTTTCGCGCGGACCTGCGCAAATCGCGCGCGCTGCTGGAGCAGGCGGGCGCGGTGCCGGTGCGGGGCTATCGCGCGCCGAGCTTCTCGATCGATGCGCGCACGCCCTGGGCGCATGCGATCCTCGCCGAGGAAGGCTATAGCTATTCGAGCAGCGTCGCCCCCGTGCGGCACGACCATTATGGCTGGCCCGAAGCGCCACGCTTCGCCTATCGTCCCTGCGTGGATTCGCCCCTCGTTGAACTGCCGGTTACGACCGCTAGGGCAATGGGGCGGACGATTGCTGCCGGCGGCGGGGGCTTCTTCCGGCTGATGCCTTATGCTTTTACGCGCTGGGCGGTGCGGCAGGTGAACCGGGAAGCGGGACGGCCTGCCATCTTCTATTTTCACCCGTGGGAAATCGACCCGGATCAGCCGCGCGTCGAAAACGCGCCTTTGAAGTCGCGTCTGCGCCATTATACCAATCTTTCGACCACCGCAGCGAAGCTGGAGCGGCTGCTGGGTGCGTTCCGCTGGGGGCGGATGGATAAAATCCTGGCCGATCAGGCGAAAGATGCGCCATGCTGGCCCGCGCCATGATAATCAGCCTTGCCAATCTGAAGGACGCTGGCGAAGTGGCGGAGCTGGAGGCGTGGATAGCCACGCATCCCGCATCCACGCCGTTTCATCGCCCGGCGTGGATCGGCGCGGTCGCGCGCGGGACGGGGCAGCAGGCGATGATGCTGGTGTGCCGTCAGGGCGGCGATATTGCGGGTGTGCTGCCGCTCACCCTTATCCATTCCCCCTTGTTCGGGCGGGCTTTAGTGTCGAGCGGATTCGCGGTCGATGGCGGAATAGTGGCGGACGACGCTGCGGTTGCCGAGGCTCTGGCGCGCGAATGCTGGCGGCTGGCGGAAGCCAACAGCTGCCCGACGGCGGAGCTGCGCGGTGGACTATTGCCGCAAGAGGGTTGGAAGCTCAAGACAGGTAGCTATCTCGGCTTTTCAAAAGCATTAGAAAACAATGATGAAGATCAGCTTCTTGCTATCCCGCGCAAGCATCGCGCCGAGGTGCGCAAGGGGCTGGAGAATGGCCTCGACATCGAGATCGGCCGGAGTGCGCGTCTGCTCGAAATCCATTACCGCCTGTATTCCGAGAATGTTCATCGCCTCGGCACGCCGGTGTTTCCGAAGGCGCTGTTTTCCGAGGTGCTGGCGGCCTTTGGTGAGGATGCCGACATCGTGCTCGTCAGCAAGGACACTATGCCGCTCACAACGATCTTCTCGCTCTACCATCGCGGGGTCTGCATGCCCTATTGGCAGGGCGCATCTCATGCGGCGCGGGCGATGCGATCCAACGATGTCGGCTATTTCCGGCTGATGGGCCATGCGCGCGAGCGGGGCTGCACCATGTTCGATTTCGGTCGCTCCAAGGTCGGCACCGGCCCGGCGGCCTGGAAAAAGACCTGGGGCTGGGAGGGCGAGCCGCTCACCTATGCCACCCGCGCCGCGCCGGGATGCGAGGCGCGGGACATCAACCCGCTCTCGCCGCAATATCAGCGCAAGGTCGAATTGTGGAAGAAGCTGCCCTTGCCGCTCGCCAACCTCATCGGCCCCCAGATTGCGCGCGGGCTGGGCTAGGCGTCAATGCGGAGCGCGCGATAGCGGGGCGTGAGGAAATATTGTTTCTGGTGCACCGCATCCCGTTCCCGCCGGACCGGGGCGACAAGATTCGTTCCCACCACATGCTCCATGCATTGCGGGAGATCGGGCCGGTGCATGTCGGCTGCTTTGCGGATGATGCGCGGGATATGGGCTTTGCGGAGGATATGGCGGCGCTCACCGCCAGCCAGTGCGTCTTGATGCGGGAGCGCTCCCGCGCGGTGGCGGGGGTGAACGGGTTGCTGAAGCGCCAGCCGATGCTGGTCGCGATGTATGAGAGCGCGCGCATGCATGCGTGGGTGCGGGAAACGCTCGCCACGCGGCCGATCCGCGCGATCGTCGCCTATTCAGTGCAGATGGCGCATTTTATGCCGCGCGATCTGCCGGAAAATGTGCGCTTCATCATGGATTTCGTCGATTTCGACAGCGCGAAATATGCCGCCTATGGCGCGGGACAGGGCGGCGTCATGGGGTGGGTCAACCGGCGCGAGGGGCGCGTGTTGCTGGAATTTGAGCGCGAGACCGCGCAGCGGGCCGATGTCTCGCTGTTCGTCAGTCAAGCCGAGGCGGATATGTTCAAGGAGACCGTGCGGGTCCATGACGCGGATATCCGCGCGCTCGACAACGGCGTCGATCTCGATTTCTTCAACCCGACGGCGGATTTCGGGAGTGTCGACAAGCCCGGTTCTCCGCTCATCGTCTTTACCGGGCAGATGGATTATCGACCGAATATCGAGGCGGTGGCGAGCTTCGCGCGGGAAGCGCTGCCCGTCATTCGCGCTGTGCATAAGGGCGCTACATTCGCGGTTGTCGGGCGCAATCCGGCAGCGGAGGTGCTTGCGCTGGCAGATAGGCCCGGCGTCGTTGTGACGGGCAGTGTGCCCGATGTGCGCGGCTGGCTGGCGGCGGCGGATGTTGTGGTGGCGCCGCTGAGGATCGCGCGCGGCATCCAGAACAAGGTTCTGGAGGCGATGGCGATGGGCCGCCCGGTCGTCGCCAGTCGCCAGGCCGCCGAGGGCATAGACGCGGTCGATGGCGCGCATCTGGTGATCGCCATCAATCCGGCGAAGGAGGCGGAAGCGGTTCTGCGTCTGCTCGCGGAGCCGGAGCGCGCCGCCACTCTTGGCAAGGCCGCGCGCAGACGGATGGAAGAGCGCTATGCCTGGGCGGCGACGCTCAAGCCATTATGCGATATAGTGCTGGGCGATCCGTCATGACGCTCTCCAGCGGGGGCGGAGAGCGCTGGCGCGATCATCTGCTGTTGCTTGGCCTTCTGGCAGGCGCGGTGCTGACCCTGTTCCATCATGACGCCTTCGACATGATGCGCATCTGGTGGACCAGCTCGACCTACGGGCATTGCCTGTTCATCCTGCCGCTGATCGGCTGGCTGGTGTGGATGCGCGCGCCTGTGTTGCAAACGCTGGAGCCGCAGACATGGGGCGCGGGCCTGTTCTGGCTGGGCATGGGCGCGCTTGTGTGGCTGCTGGGCGATGCGGCGAGCCTCGGCGTGCTGCGCCATGCCGGGCTGATCGTCATGCTTCAAGGCGTGGTGGCGGCAAGCCTCGGGTCGCAGGTGACGCGGGCGCTGCTGTTCCCGCTGTTTTACGCCTTTTTTCTGATCCCGGTGGGCAGTGAGCTGGAACCGGCGCTGCAACTGCTGACGGCGGAGATGGCGATGAGCCTGCTGGGGCTGGTTGGCATACCGGCGCATATCGAAGGTGTGTTCATCACCACGCCGACCGGCTATTTCAAGGTGGCCGAGGCGTGCTCCGGCGCGAAGTTCGTGGTGGCGATGACGGCCTATGGCGTGCTGGTGTGCAATGTCTGCTTTCGTTCATGGGCGAGGAGGGCGATCTTCCTCGCCTTCGCGCTAGTCAGTTGCGTGCTCGCCAATGGCGTCCGCGCCTTCGCGACTATCCATGTCGCCCACAAGCTAGGGATAGAGGCGGCGCAGGGCTTCGATCATGTAGTATGGGGCTGGCTGTTCTTTGGCGTCGTGATGGCGGGCGTGATGCTCGCTGCCTGGCCGTTTTTTGATCGCAAGCCGGGGGAGCATGGGCTTGATACCGAGCGTTTGCCCAGATTTACAAGCGGAGCACCCACGCGCACGCTGACGGCCGGGCTGGCGCTTGCCTTCATGACAGCCGCGCCTGCATGGAGCCATCTCTCGGCGCTGATCGGTCCCAAGGGGCTGGCGCGGATCGAAGCGCCTGATGTGCAGGGATGGCAGCTTGCCCGAGCGCCTATGGCGTATCCCTGGACGCCGCATTTTGAAGGAGCGGACCAGCGTTTTCAGGCGCGCTATGCCGATGGGAAGGGCCATATCGTCGATCTGGCGATCATCGCCTATGACAGGCAATCCGAGGGTCGGGAACTCATCGGATTCGGGCAGGGCGCGGTCGATCCGGCAGGCGAATGGGCGTGGTCCTCGCCAGAATGGGCGCCGGAAAGCGGGCGCGGCGAGATCATCACCGCGCCGGGGCCGGTGCGGCGGCATATCGTGAGTTTATATCGCGTCGGCGGTTCGGGAATGACGGGAAGCGCGGCGCGGATCAAACTCGACAGCATGACGGCCAAACTCCTGATGCGGGATCAGCGCGCGCTCGCAATCCTCATATCCGCGGAGGACAAGGAGGGCGCGCCCGCCGAGGCCGCCATCCGTGCTTTCCTGAAATCTCTGGGTGACCCGCAATCCTTGGCTGACGCCATCGCGCCAAGCCGCTAGAGCGGAGCGCATCATGTGCGGAATCGCGGGCATCTTTCATCTGGAGACGGCAAAGCCGGTCGACCCGGCGCGCGTTCAGACGATGATCGACGCCATGCCGCATCGCGGGCCGGACGGGACGGGGGTGTGGACCGCGCCGGGCATAGGGCTGGGGCATTGCCGCCTCTCGATCATCGACCTTGCGGGTGGCGCGCAACCGATGGCGAACGCAGACGGCAGCCTCGTCGTCACCTATAATGGCGAAATCTATAATTTCGCCGAGATCCGCGCGGAGCTCGCCACTGCGATGGCCGCCAATCCGATCTACGC
>CAZLTO010000023.1:9732-10363 GCA_964562475.1 uncultured Sphingobium sp.
GCGACACGGAAGTCACCCTCCTGGCCTAGTGCCAATGGGGCGAGGCGTGGTTCGAGCGGTTCAACGGCATGTTCGCCTTCGCGCTGCAGGAACCGGCGACCCAATCGCTGTGGCTGGTGCGGGACAGGCTTGGCGTCAAGCCGCTTTATTATACGCAGGTTTCGGATGGCAGCCTGATCTTCGGATCTGAACTGAAGGCGCTGCTGGCGCATCCGCTGTTGCGGCGCGAGCCGGATCTGCGCGCGGTCGAGGATTATGTCGCGCTGGGTTATGTGCCGGATGACGCCTGCATCGTCGCGGGCGTGAAGAAGCTGGGCGCGGGCGAGCACCTCAGGCTGGTGCGGGCCAGATCGGGAGGGCGGGAATTGCCGCCGCCGCGCCGCTGGTGGGATGTGAGCTTTGCCGATCGTGCGGATGCTAAACCCGGCGCGCTGGCCGAGGAGCTGGTGGCGTTGATGCGCGATGCGGTGAAGCTGCGTATGGTGGCGGATGTGCCGCTGGGGGCGTTCCTCTCCGGCGGGGTGGACTCGTCCTCGGTCGTGGCGCTGATGGCGGAGCAGTCGGCCCAGGCGGTGAAGACCTGCACCATCGGTTTCGATGTCGAGAGCCTCGACGGGCGCCGCTATGCCGA
>CAZLTO010000024.1:0-10062 GCA_964562475.1 uncultured Sphingobium sp.
GCCGCCAAATATGCGTCGGCCTTCTACGGCCCGTTCCGCGATGCGGTCGGCAGCCAAGGGCTGCTGAAGGGTGACAAGAAGACCTATCAGATGGACCCCGCCAACGCCGAGGAGGCGCTGCGCGAGGTGGCGCTGGACCTTGCCGAGGGCGCGGACAGCGTGATGGTGAAGCCCGGTTTGCCCTATCTCGACATTGTGCGCGCTGTGAAGGAGCGGTTCCAGGTCCCGGTGTTCGCCTATCAGGTGTCGGGCGAATATGCGATGATCGAGGCGGTGGCGGCGGCGGGCGCGGGAGACCGCGATGCGCTGGTGCTGGAGACCTTGCTGGCGTTCAAGCGCGCGGGCTGCACCGGGGTGTTGACCTATCACGCGCTGCACGCGGCGCGGCTGATTGGCTGAGCCTCAAGGCTCCTTCAACACCGCCTTCAGTTCATCCACCTTGTCGTTCTGCGCGTCGACCGTGGCGAGAACCGCCTTGCGCGCGGCGAGGATTTCCGTGACGCCGCCCTGCACATTGCCCTCGGCCAGCGCCTTCGCCCGCTCGGCATAAAGCGTATCGAGGCTGGCGAGCGCAAAGACGCTGTCATAGCGCGCCTGCTCCAGCGCCGAGAGATCGACATGCGCTACGACCCACGCCTCACTGGAGACAGTGGCGCCAACGGCTGCGCGGATATGGTAGGCGGCGGCAGGATAGAGGGCGTCGAAGGCGTTCCTGCCCTTCTCTGCCTGCGCGGAGAGGGTGGCAAGCTGCTGTATGAGCGCCGGATCGGCGGGCGCGGCGGACGTCTCCGCGCCCCGATCCTGCACGTCGCCCGGCACCTCGCCCCCGACGCGCGCCGATTCGACCGGGCGCCTGGCGAGCGAAGGATAACCGCGCCCATCCTGCCCCATGCCCGTGCATGCGGAGAGAAACAGGGCGAAGGCGGTGAAGAAACGCTTGTGCATGATTGCCTGCATGTAGGTTGCGGAATTGCCGCACGCAAGTTGCGGCTTAATCATTGGCACGCACCGCCAAATCCGCATAGGGGGACGCAATGCTGACCACGATTGCCACCACTGCGCCGGTATTCCTGATGATCGCCGCGGGCTATTGCACGCGCAAGCTGGGCATCATACCCGCCGGATCGGGCGACCTGCTGACCCGCTTCGTGACGTGGATCGCGCTCCCGGCGCTGATGTTTCACATTATCGCTACTTCAGATTGGGCGACATTGTGGGATGGAGACTTTGTCTTCGCTTCCCTGCTCGGAAGCATGCTCGTCTTTGCCTTGGGAATGGCGATCGGGCGGATGCGCGGGTTACCCATTGCCGATATTGCGGTCGATGGATTGAACGCCAGCTATTCCAATGCCGCCTATGTCGGCCTGCCGCTGTTCATGCTGGCATTGGGGCCGAAAAGTGCGCCCTACGTCATCATTGCGGCAACACTTATGCTCATGATGCTGTTTCTCATGGCGGTGGTCGCGATCGAACTGGGGCATCACCGCGACCAGGGCATATTTCACGCGCTGGGCAGGGCGGTAATGGGCGTCGTAAAAAACCCGATAATAGCCGTTTCGATTGTCGCGGTTGGCTGGTGGTGCTCTGGTATCCAGCTGGCTGCTTTCCTAGAGCAATTTACGCGCCTGCTCGGCGCCTCAGCCAGCCCGACAGCGCTCGTCGCCATCGGGCTTTTTCTGGCGGAGCGACCCCTGGCGGAGGCCATAAGCAACCGTTTCGTGATGCTGTTGACGGCCGCGAAACTGCTCGTCCACCCCTTGATCTCAGCGATCATTGCCTATGGCCTGCTGGGCATGAGCGGCTTGCCCGCAACGATGGCGGTGGCGATAGCCGCGCTGCCCACCGGCACGGGTCCATTCATGGTGGCGGGCTTTTATGCGCGAGACGGCAAGGTAACATCCGGCACGATATTGGCGACCACCCTGTTCTCCGCCATCACCTTGTCGTTGTTATTGGCCTTCTTGCCGCAGTGACATGTTCGATCCGCAGCAAGCCGCATCTATGCGGCGTCAGCCCCGTGGTCGAGGCGCGTAACTCGCCCAGGGTGCTGGCGTCGAACTCAAATCAAAAGCGCCTGAATCCGGTTGACAGCCAGGGGTCAATCCACTAACGGCCCACATTCCGCGCAGGGTCTTGGGGCATTGCTTCCGGGCCTGTGCCAAGCATTTTTGGATGAAGAGACAGAGCCATGTTCGCTGTAGTGCGCACTGGCGGCAAGCAGTATCGCGTAGCCGCCGGAGACAAGATCGTCGTCGAGAAGCTGGCGGGTGACGCCGGCGACACCATCACCCTGGACGATGTCCTGCTGGCTGGCGAAGGCGCCGACCTCAAGGACACCAAGGGTCTGACCGTCTCTGCCGAGATCATCGCGCAGGCGAAGGGCGAGAAGGTCATCGTCTTCAAGAAGCGCCGCCGCCACAATTATCGTCGCCGCAACGGCCACCGCCAGAACCACACGATCCTGAGGATCGTGGCGATCGGCGGAGACAAGCCAAAGAAGGCAGCCGCCAAGAAGGCCGAGCCGGTCGCCGATCAGGCCGCCGAAGCCTGAGCGAAGCACAGATCAAGGAGTCTTGAGAAATGGCACATAAGAAAGCTGGCGGTTCATCGCGCAACGGTCGTGATTCAGAGTCGAAGCGCCTTGGCGTCAAGAAGTTCGGCGGTCAGCACGTGATCGGCGGCAACATCATCATCCGCCAGCGCGGCACCCGCGTCTATCCCGGCCGCAATGTCGGCATGGGCAAGGACCACACCCTGTTCGCGCTGGGCGAAGGCCGCGTGGTATTCCACGACGGCAAGCTCGGCCGCAAATATGTGTCCGTGGACATGATGGCGGAAGCCGCCGAATAACAGGACGATCTTTTGACCGGATCGTCCCCAGGGATGCCCCGGTAGAGGATTGATTCGCCATAGAATCACCACAAGCGGGGCGCCCGGACCGGGTCTGCCCCGCTTTTCGTTTTCGGCTCGCGGGCGTGGAAGGTTCGATTCGGCGTAACCGCTGCACAACCCGAACCAGTATGGACCACATCGTCCTATAATGTCGTCAAACTTTCACCAAATTAAGCGATCTGCGCTTCGTACGAGAGGATAAGATCCATGTTTTCAAGAACCGAGCGTCTGCTGCTTCGTCCCGGCTGGGCTGAAGACGCCCCGGAACTGGCGCGCGCCATCGCCGACCCGGCGATCATCCGCAACCTGACGCAGGTGCCGTGGCCATACGGCCTCAGCGACGCGCAGGAATATCTTGCCGCGCAGGACCGGAAGGTCTTGCCGGATTTCCTGATCTTCAAGCGCACACGCGGAACGCCGAAGCTGATCGGCGGTTGCGGTCTCGCCACGCGCGACGACGGCACGCCGGAACTCGGCTACTGGATCGCCCGCCGCTATTGGGGCCTGGGCTTCGCGACCGAAGCGGCGTCCGCCGTGATGCGGATCGCGCGGGCCACAGGGCTGCGGCGCGTCAGGGCGAAGCATTTTCAGGACAACCCCGCCTCGGCGGGCGTGCTGCGCAAGCTGGGCTTCCGCTCCACCGGGCAGATCGAATGCCTGCGCAGCGCGGGGCGCGAACGGGCGGCGGAAGCGGTCGTGTTCGAGGACAGCGGCGCATCGCCCCGCCGCGACGACCTCGCGCTGGAGCTCTATGGCGACCGAATGCCGTTAATGGCCTGAACCGCTTCTTTGCTGGATAAAATGGGGGAGCCGCTGTAAACGCGCCCCCATGCACTTTCTCGATCAGGCGAAAATATTCATCAAGTCCGGCGCGGGCGGGCCGGGTTCCGTCAGTTTCCGGCGGGAAAAATATGTCGAATATGGCGGGCCGGACGGCGGCAATGGCGGCAAGGGCGGCGACATCATCTTCGAGGCGGTCGCAGGGCTCAACACGCTCATAGACTTTCGCTACAAGCAGCATTTCAAGGCCCAGCGCGGTATGCCCGGCGCGGGCAAGAACCGCTATGGCGCGGGCGGCGACGATCTCGTCATCAAGGTTCCGGTCGGCACGCAGATCATCTCCGAGCCGGACGAAGAAGGCTATAGCGAGGTGCTGGCGGACTTTACGGAGGTCGGCCAGCGGCAGGTGTTCCTGCGCGGCGGCGATGGCGGCCGCGGCAACCTCAGTTACAAGACCAGCACCAACCGCGCCCCCCGCCAGCATGGCACCGGCTGGCCCGGCGAGGAAATGTGGGTGTGGCTGCGCTTGAAACTGCTGGCGGACGTCGGGCTGGTCGGCCTGCCCAATGCCGGCAAATCGACCTTCATCAATCAGGTGACGAACGCCAAGGCCAAGGTCGGCGCTTACCCATTCACCACCACCAAGCCGCAACTGGGCGTCGTCAGCCACCGCGACCGCGAGTTCGTGATCGCCGACATTCCCGGCCTGATCGAGGGCGCGTCCGAGGGCGTAGGCATCGGCGACCGCTTCCTCGGGCATATCGAGCGCTGCCGCGTGTTGATCCACCTGATCGACGCATCGGGCGATGATCCGGTCGCGGCGTGGGAGATTGTCCAGAACGAGCTGGAAGCCTATGGCGAAGGTCTGGAAGACAAGCCGCAGATCGTCGTGCTCAACAAGGGCGACCTGCTTGGGCCGGAGCTGATGGAGGATATCGCCAGCCAGTTGCGCGAGGCGGGCGTGGAGGAGATTTTCCTCATCTCCGGCGCGACCGGCGAGGGCGTGCCCGCGCTGCTCGATGCGGTACTGCCGCTGCTCGGCGATGTCGGCGCGGCGCGGCAGGCGTTTGAGGCGCCCGACGCGGACGAGCCGGAAACGGTGGACAAGCCGTGGTCGCCGGTCTGACCGAGGAGCATACAGCCTGGCCACAGCGTGCCTATGGGCTGGCGGCGCTGGGCGCTCTGGTGGCGCTCGCCATCTATCAAATCGTCAGTGTCGAAGGCACTTCGCGCTGGACCGAGGAGGCGAACCGCATCGCCCTTGCCTCGCTGCTCTCCACAGCGGGCATCGCCTTCGCCTTCGTCGTGGAACGGGGCAAGATATTGGGCAGCGCCATCTTCGCGCTTGTCGCCGGATTGGTCGTCGCCTCAGTGCTCTACTGGAGCGGGGATTTCCGGTCGTGGGAACCATGGCGGCTGGTAAGCGCACTGTTGACTGTCAGCATCGCCGCGCCGCTGTTTCAGGGCTGGCGCGACGGCGGGGAGCGGCGCTGGGCGATCCCCTATGTGGAAACACACAACCGCGCATGGGTGAATGTGTGCCTGTGGTTCGCGGGCTGGGTGTTCGTGGGCATCATGATGGCGCTGGCGTGGCTGCTCGCCGCCCTGTTCGAGCTGATCGGCATTGTGGTGCTGAGGGAGCTTCTCGATAAGAGCTGGTTCTGGATGATGCTCGTCGGTGCTGGTTTTGGCGGCGCGGTGGGCATGTTGCGGGATAGCGAGCGCATCGTCGGCACCGTGCAGAAGGTGGTGATGGTCGTGCTCTCCGCCCTCGCGCCTGTGCTGGCCGGCGGGCTGACGATTTTCCTCGCGGCGCTGCTCTTCACCGGCCTCGATACGCTGTGGGACAGCACCAAATCCACGACGCCGATCCTGCTCTCCTGCATCATCGGCGCGCTGATCCTCGCCAACGCCATCGTGCGGGACAAAGCGGAGGATGAATCGCGCCTGCGCGTGTTGCGGGTGAGCGCAATGCTGCTGTGCACCGCCATCCTGCCGCTGGGCGTGATTGCCCTCGTTTCGACGTGGCTCCGCATCGCGCAATATGGCTATACGCCGGATCGGCTGTGGGCGCTCACCTTTACGCTGATCGCCTCTGCCTATGGGCTGGCGTATCTCGTGGCGCTGGTGCGGGGCCGGGCCAAGGGTTGGACCGAGCGGGTGCGCGGGGCCAATCTCGCGCTGGCGCTGGGGCTTTGTGCGCTGGCATTTGTCCTCTCGACGCCGCTGATCAGCTTCGGCGCGATCTCCGCGCGGGATCAGGTGGCGCGGCTGGAGAGCGGCAAGGTCAAGCCCGACAAGTTCGATTATGCCGCGATGCGATTTGACTATGGGCCAGCCGGGGTGGAAACGCTGAAGCGGCTGACGAAGGAGGGCAAGACACCCGACATTCGCACAGCAGCGGCAAAAGCGCTTAAAGCCACCAATCGCTACACCGTGGTGGAGAAGCAGCGCAAAGCCGAGGATGCAAGCTACATTGTCGTCCATCCCAAGGGCGCGGCCCTCCCTCCCGCCCTCCAAGAACGCCTGACTGACTATGATGGCTGCTTGGGCGACAAACCCTGTAACGTGATCTACCGCGAACAGACGGGAGAGATATTGTTCGTCCGGACACATGGAGTAGCCCGACTCAAGCTCGAGAATGGCCAATGGAAAAATGTCACTACGAGCGACAGGGTACTGACGGATGCAGAACTCAAAGCCCGCAATGCCGCGTTCGCTGCGGGCAAGGTCGAGATCCGCGAGGTGAAACAACGGCAGGTTTTCGTTGACGGCAAGCCGGTCGGCCAGCCATTCGAGTGACATGACCGACGCCAGCTCCTCCCTCACCGGCTTTCCGCCCGCGCAGATCAAGCGCCTGGTGGTCAAGATCGGTTCGGCGCTGCTGGTCGACAAGGCGGGCGCGATCCGCACCGAGTGGCTCTCAGCTGTGGTGGCGGACATCGCCGCCCGGGTGCAGGCCGGGCAGCAGATCATCGTCGTGTCGTCGGGCGCGATTGCGCTGGGTGCGCGGCGCCTCGCTCTGCCCAAGAGCGGGCGCGGCAGCCTCGACGATGCGCAGGCCGCCGCCGCCGTGGGGCAGATCGCGCTCTCAGGCCACTGGGCGCAGCTACTCGGCGAACAGAACCTCACCGCCGCGCAGATGCTGCTCACGCTGGACGATCTGGAGCACCGCCGCCGCTATCTGAACGCCGCCGCGACGCTGGAGCGGCTATTGTCGCTGGGTGTCGTCCCGGTCATCAACGAGAATGACAGCGTCGCCACCACCGAAATCCGCTTTGGCGACAATGATCGGCTCGCCGCGCGCATCGGGCAGGCGGCGCGCGCCGACGCGGTCGTGCTGCTCTCCGATGTCGACGGGCTCTACACCGCCAACCCGCACAGCAACCCGGACGCCAAGCTGGTGCGCGAAGTGAAACGCATCGACGCAGCGATATTGGCGATGGCGGACGGCGGCTCGGCCAGCGGCATGGGATCGGGCGGCATGGCGAGCAAGATCGCGGCCGCGCAGATCGCTTGCTCGGCGGGCGCGCACCTCGCCATCATCTCCGGCGACACCGCGCACCCGCTCTCCGCATGGGAAAATGGCGCGAACGGCACGATCTTCCTCGCCCGCGAGGCCAAGCGCGCGCGCAAGAACTGGCTCGCGGGAAGGCTGGTGGTCAAAGGGCGGATCATCGTCGATGCAGGCGCCGAGGCCGCGCTCGCCAAGGGCAACAGCCTGCTGCCCGCTGGGGTGACAGCGGTGAGCGGCGCTTTCTCGCGCGGCGACGTCGTGGACATTTGCGATGCCGATGGCGCGCTCGTCGCCCGTGGCCTTGTGGAATATGACGCAGCCGATGCGGCGCGCATCGCGGGCAAGCGCAAGGACGAGATCGGTGCGCTGCTCGGCGATGCGGTGCGCCCCGCGCTCGTGCATCGCGACCATATGGTGATGTTGTGAGCCGCACCGTCGCCATTACCGGCGCGACAGGGTTTGTAGGCAGCGAGACGCTCGATCAGTTGATCGATGCAGGCTTTACGGTGCGGGCGCTGGCGCGGCGCGCACAGGATCAGCGGCCCGGCGTGACATGGGTGGCGGGCGCGCTCGACGATGCCGCCGCGCTCGATGCGCTGGTGACGGGCGCGGACGTGGTGCTGCATATCGCGGGCGTGGTGAATGCGCCGGACCGCGCCGGGTTCGAGGCCGGGAATGGCGCGGGCACGGCAAACGTCATCGCTGCGATGGAACGCGCGGGGCGTAAGCGCCTCATCCATGTCTCGTCCTTCGCCGCGCGCAACCCGGGCCTCTCCGATTATTGCTGGTCGAAAGCGCTGGCGGAGGAGAAAGTGCTTGGCAGCGGCCTCGACTGGACGATAGTGCGCCCGCCTGCTGTCTATGGCCCGAAGGACACCGAATTCATCGAGGTGATGAAGGTCGCGCGCTACGGGATCATGCCGGTGCCGCCCAAGGGCCGCGCCTCGCTCATCCATGTGCGCGATCTGGCGCGGGTGCTGGCGAGCCTGTGCGGTGCGGAAGGTGATGCCCATGTCGGGCAGACATGGGAGGTGGACGACGGCGCGCCGGGCGGCCTCTCCCACATCGAGCTGGCTGCCGCCTTCGGCCGAGCCTTGAAACGCCGCGTGATCCCCCTCCCCCTGCCGCAGGCATTGCTGATGCTGTTCGCCCATATCGACCGGCTGGTGCGCGGCGCGCATGCCAAGCTCACCAAGGACCGCGTGCGTTATATGTGCCATCCCGACTGGGTGATCGACCCCGCCAAACGCCCCCCACCCGCCTTCTGGCAGCCGCGCATCTCAGCCGACGACGGGCTCGCCGAGGTCGCCGCCACATTGCGGGCCTGAACTCCGCCCGAATGTCGCCTTATTCCCTTGCCAAAGGCGTTATACCGAGGGCATGAGCCAACACACGAACCGGCCGCAGGAAAGACCGACATCCATGACTGACCGCCAAGATATTCAGGACCGCGTCCTTGAGCAGATCGCCCCGTTCAACAAGAAGGAGGTGGAGCTTTCCGAAGCGACGACTTTTGCAGGCGATCTGGAATGGGACAGCCTTACCGTGATGGATTTCGTCGCCGCGATCGAGGATGAGTTCGACATCATTATCAGCATGAACTTGCAGGCCGAGATCGAAACGATCGGGCAGCTGATCGACGCCGTGGCGAAGCTGACCGACTGAAGGGCAATCCATGACCGATCTGTTTTCCAAGTTCGATCCGCTGATCGAGATGCGCGCCAACCTGCTCTCAACCGGGGTGACCGACCCGTTCAGTCTGGTGATGGAGAAGGTGATCTCCCCCACGGTCGCCATATGCAACGGACGCGAGACGATCCTGCTCGGCACCTATAATTATATGGGTATGACCTTCGACCCGGACGTGATCCAGGCGGGCAAGGACGCGCTCGACAATTTCGGCTCCGGCACCACCGGCTCGCGCGTGCTCAATGGCACCTATGCGGGGCACAAGGCGGTCGAGGAGGCGCTGAAAGAGTTTTACGGGATGGACCACGCGATGGTCTTTTCCACCGGCTATCAGGCGAACCTCGGCATCATCAGCACCATTGCGGGCAAGGGCGACTATATCGTCCTCGATATCGACAGCCATGCGAGCATCTGGGACGGATGCAAGATGGGCGATGCGGAGGTCGTGCCGTTCAAGCATAACGACCTCGAAGCGATGGAAAAGCGCCTGAAGCGCATCCCGGAAGGCGCGGGCAAGCTCGTGGTGCTGGAGGGCGTCTATTCGATGCTGGGCGACATCGCGCCGTTGAAGGAGATGATCGCGGTCGCCAAGGCGCATGGCGCGATGGTGCTGGTCGACGAGGCGCATTCGATGGGCTTTATCGGCCCCAATGGCCGCGGCGTGGCCGAGGATCAGGGCGTGCTGGATCAGGTCGATTTCGTGATCGGAACTTTCTCCAAATCGGTCGGCACGGTCGGCGGCTTCTGCGTCTCCAACCACCCGAAGTTCGAGATCATGCGGCTGGTGTGCCGCCCTTATGTATTCACCGCCAGCCTGCCGCCTAGCGTGGTGGCGACCGCCTGCACCTCGATCCGCAAGCTGATGCACGCAGGCGACAAGCGCGCGCATCTGTGGGAAAACAGCAAGACGCTGCACAAGGGGCTGCGCGATGCCGGGTTCCAGCTCGGAACCAGTGAGCCGCAGAGCGCGATCATCTCCGTCATCATGCCCGATCTGGAACGCGGCGCGGCGATGTGGGAGGCGCTGCTTCACGAGGGGCTGTATGTGAACCTCGCCCGCCCGCCGGCGACGCCTGCGGGCATGACGCTGCTGCGCTGTTCGCTCTGCGCCGAGCATAGCGCGGAACAGGTGCAGACCATTATCGGCATGTTCACCCGCCGAGGGAAAGCAGTCGGCCACCTCC
>CAZLTO010000025.1:0-9820 GCA_964562475.1 uncultured Sphingobium sp.
ATCGCCAGCGAGACGACGCTGCCCGCTGCCGCGCACCTTACCTGCGTTGCCGCGAGCAAGGCCGAGATTGCAGAGGTGGCCGATGCCTATTGGGAGGCGGGCGTGCGCCATATCGTGGCGCTGCGCGGCGATCCGCCGGAAGCTGGCGCGAAGTTCGAGCCACATCCCGAGGGCTATCAGAGCGCGGCGGAGCTGGTCAGCGGATTGAAAGCGCTGCATGACTTCGAGATCAGCGTCGCCGCTTATCCCGAGACGCACCCCGAGGCGCTCTCGGCGCAAGCCGACCTCGATAATCTGAAGCGCAAGATCGACGCCGGCGCCACGCGCGCGATCACGCAGTTCTTCTTCGCGCCAGAAGCCTATTTCCGCTTTGTAGACAAGGCTCTGGCGGCGGGGATCACTGCGGAAATCCTGCCCGGCATCATGCCCGTCACCAATTTTTCCGGCGTCAAGAAAATGGCCGCGATGTGCAATACAGAGGTGCCGAGCTGGATGGCGCGGCTGTTCGAGGGGCTGGACGAGCACCCCGGCGCGCGCCAGCTCATCGCCGCCACCATCACCGCAGAGCTATGCCGCAAGCTCTATGCGGGCGGCGTGCGCAGCTTCCATTTCTACACATTGAACCGCGCCGAGCTGAGCTATGCGATCTGCCATCTGCTCGGCCTGCGCCCGCAAGGACATACCGCATGACGCCTCTCACCCCCTCCAGCGCCGAAGCCGAATTCCGCGCCCGCGCCGCGCAGAAAGTGATGATCTTCGATGGCGGCTATGGCACCTCGATCCAGAAATATGGCCTCAGCGAAGCCGATTATCGTGGCGATCTGCCGCTGGAGAAGGACCAGAAGGGCAATAACGACCTGCTGTGCCTCACCCGACCGGACATCGTGAAGGCGATCCACAGCGCCTATCTCGACAACGGCGCGGATATGATCGAGACCAACACCTTCTCCGGCACGCGCATCGCGATGGCGGATTATGGCTGCGAACATCTGGTGCAGGAGCTGAACGTCACCGCCGCCCGCCTCGCGCGCGAGTGCTGCGACGCGGCCGAGGCGAAGGATGGCGTGAAGCGCTTCGTCGCCGGTTCCATCGGCCCGACCAACAAGACGCTTTCCATCTCGCCCAAGGTCAACGATCCAGCCTTCCGCGAGGTCGATTACGATACGCTCAAAGAGCAATATCGGGAGCAGTGCGCGGCGCTCATTGAAGGCGGCGTCGATTTCCTGCTGGTCGAGACCTGCTTCGATACGCTGAACGCCAAGGCGGCGGGCATGGCGGCGAAGGAGGCCGAGGCGGCATCCGGGCGCTCCGTGCCGCTGATGATGAGCTTCACCATCACCGACATGTCCGGGCGGAACCTCAGCGGCCACACGATTGCGGCGTTCTGGTATTCGCTGCGGCATCTGAAGCCCTTGACCATCGGCGTCAACTGCGCGTTCGGGGCGGACAAGCTGCGGCCCTATCTCGCCGAGCTTTCCAAGATCGCGGACACGCTGATCCTCGCCTATCCCAATGCGGGGCTGCCCAACGAACTCGGCCAATATGACGAGCTGCCGGAGCAGACGGCGGCGCTTATCAAGGTGTGGATCGAGGAAGGGCTGGTCAACATGGTCGGCGGCTGCTGTGGCACCACGCCCGCGCATATCGGCGCGATTGCAAAGGCGCTGGAAGGCGCCGCCCCGCGCACTGTCCCGACCCTGCCCGTCATTACCCGCCTCGCGGGCCTTGAACCGATGCACATCGCCGCCTGAAACGAAAAGAAAATGAACCAGCAAACCACAGCCAATTTCGTCAATGTCGGCGAGCGCACCAACGTCACCGGCTCGGCCGCGTTCAAGAAGCTCATCATGGCGGGCGATTACACACGAGCCGTCGAGGTCGCGCGTCAGCAGGTCGAGAACGGCGCGCAGATCATCGACGTCAACATGGACGAGGGCCTGCTCGACAGCGAAGCCGCGATGGAGCAGTTCCTGAAGCTCATCACCGCCGAGCCGGATATCAGCCGCGTGCCGGTGATGATCGACAGCTCCAAATGGTCGATCATCGAGGCGGGGCTGAAATGCGTTTCGGGCAAGCCGATCGTCAACTCGATCAGCATGAAGGAGGGCGAAGCGCAGTTCCTTGAGCACGCCCGCAAATGCATGGCCTATGGCGCGGCGGTGGTCGTGATGGCGTTCGACGAGGTGGGCCAAGCGGACACGCAGGCGCGCAAGGTCGAGATCTGCGAGCGCGCCTATAAATTGCTCACCGGCATCGGTTTTCCGCCCGAGGACATCATCTTCGATCCCAATATCTTTGCGGTCGCGACCGGGATCGAGGAGCATAACAACTATGCCGTCGATTTCATCGAGGCCTGCCGCGAGATCAAGGCGCGCTGCCCGCATGTGCATATCTCGGGCGGCCTCTCGAACCTCAGCTTCTCCTTCCGTGGCAACGAGACGGTGCGCCGGGCGATGCACAGCGTGTTCCTCTATCACGCGATCCCCGCCGGGCTCGATATGGCGATCGTCAACGCGGGCCAGCTCGACGTCTATGACACCATCGACCCGGAGCTGCGCCAGGCGTGTGAGGATGTGGTCTTGAACCGCGATCCCGATGCGGGCGAGCGCCTCGTCACGCTCGCCGAAAAATACAAGGGCAAGGACGCCGCCGCCGAAAAGGCCGCCGAGGAATGGCGCGGCTGGCCGGTCGAGAAACGGATCGAGCACGCGCTGGTCAAGGGCATAGACGCGCATGTGATCGCGGATACCGAGGAAGCGCGCCTCGCAATCGCCGCGCGCGGCGGGCGCCCGATCGAGGTGATCGAAGGCCCGCTGATGGACGGCATGAACGTCGTCGGCGATCTGTTCGGCTCCGGCAAGATGTTCCTGCCGCAGGTGGTGAAATCCGCCCGCGTGATGAAGCAGGCGGTCGCCCATCTCTTCCCCTATATCGAGGCGGAAAAGGACGCGAACAGCAAGGGCAAGGGCCGCATCGTCATGGCTACGGTGAAGGGCGACGTGCACGACATCGGCAAGAACATCGTCGGCGTCGTCATGCAGTGCAACGGCTTCGAGGTGATCGACCTCGGCGTGATGGTGCCTTGGGCGACGATCCTCGACGCGGCGAAAGAGCACGATGCCGACATGATCGGCCTCTCCGGCCTCATCACGCCCTCACTCGATGAGATGGTGACGGTGGCCGAGGAGATGCAGCGTGCGGGCATGACAATGCCGCTGCTGATCGGCGGCGCGACGACATCGAAAGTGCACACTGCACTCAAGATCGACCCGGCCTATGACGGCCCGGTGGTGCATGTGCTCGACGCCAGCCGCGCGGTCGGCGTGGCGACGGCTTTGGTGTCCGATACGCAGAAGGACGGCTTCGTCGGCCAGACGGCGGAGGAATATCAGCACATCCGCGATGTTCGCGCGGGCAAGGGGCAGAGCACGCTCATCAGCATCGAAGACGCGCGCGCCAACGCCTTCACCATCGACGAAGCGCTGAAGCATGCGCCGAAGCAGCCTGGCCTGCATGTGTTCGAGGACTGGGATCTCAATGATCTGCGCCAATATATCGACTGGACGCCGTTCTTCCGCGCGTGGGAACTGGCCGGGAACTATCCCGCGATCCTGACCGATCCTGTGGTGGGCGAAAGCGCCTCCAGCCTGTTCGCCGATGCGCAGGCGATGCTGGACCAGATCATCGCCGAGAAGTGGATCGTCGCCAAGGGCGTCGCGGCGTTGTGGCCCTGCCGCCGCGAGGGCGACGATGTGATCATCCATGTCGAGGATGAAAAGCACATCCGCATGCCGTTCCTGCGCCAGCAGATCGCCAAGCGGGAGGGCCGCGCCAATATGTGCCTTGCCGATTTCATATCCCACGATGGCGACTGGATCGGCGGCTTCGCGGTGACGGCGGGTCACGGCATCGAGACGCATCTCGCCGCGTTCAAGGCGAAGCATGATGATTATAGCGACATCCTGCTGAAAGCGCTGGCGGACCGACTGGCGGAAGCCTTCGCCGAGCGGCTGCATCATCATGTCCGCACCACCCTCTGGGGCTATGCCGAGGGCGAGCAGCTCACCAACGAGGCGCTCATCAAGGAGGAATATCGCGGCATCCGCCCCGCGCCCGGCTATCCCGCCTGCCCGGACCACAGCCAGAAGCAACTGCTGTTCCCGATGCTCGACGCGCCGCATCATACGGGCATCACGCTGACCGACAGCCTCGCCATGTGGCCGACGGCTTCGGTTTCCGGCTTCTATTTCGGGCACCCGCAGGCCGAATATTTCGGCGTTGCGCGGATCGGGCGGGATCAGCTGGAGGAATATGCCCGCCGCCGCGACGTGGACATCGCGACGGCGGAGCGCTGGTTGCGGCCTAACCTCGATTAGCTCGCTTGAGGCGCGTGAGGCACAGCCACCTCCCGCGTTTTCCACAGCGACCAGCCGATGCCCGCCGCGAGGATGGCGATAGTGATGCCCAAAGAAAGCATCGGCGGGAACTTCGCCAGCCCCAGCATGTCCGCCACAAAGATCTTCGATCCGATGAAGATCAGCAGAACCGCGAGGGCGTGCTTGAGGTAAGCGAAGCGGTGCACCATCGCCGCCAGCGCGAAATAGAGCGCGCGAAGCCCAAGGATCGCAAAGATGTTCGAGGTATAGACCACGAACGGATCGGTCGTGATGGCGAAGATCGCCGGGATGCTGTCCACCGCAAAGATCACGTCGACGAACTCGATCATCAGCAGCGCCAGCAACAAAGGCGTCGCGAAGGTGCGGAGTGTGCCGGTGCGTTCATCCGTCTGCCGCACCCAGAACCGCTCGCCATGCAGGCGGTCGGTGATGGGCAGTTTCGCGCGGAGGAAACGCAGCATCGCGCTGCCTTCCACATCATAGTCCTTGCCCGCCGACCGCCACATGCCGATGCCGGTCCACACCAGAAAGGCGGCGAAGAGATAGAGCACCCACTCATAGTTGGAGACGAGCGCCGCGCCCATGCCGATCATGATGCCGCGCAGCACCACGACGCCGAGCACGCCCCAGAACAGCACCCGGTGCTGATACTGCTGGGGGATGGCGAACGCCGCGAAGATCATGGCGATGACGAAGATATTGTCCATCGCCAGGCTCTTTTCGATCACGAAGCCGGTCATATACGCAAGGCCGGTTTCCGCGCCCAGATACCACCAGACCCAGCCGCCGAAGGCGAGGCCGATGCTGATATAGAAGGCGGAAAGCGCGAGGCTTTCCTTCACGCCGATTTCCCGCGCGCCGCGGTGAAACAGCCCAAGGTCCGCGGCGAGCAGGCCGATGACCAGCGTGATAAAGCTCAGCCATAGCCAGACCGGCGTTCCCAGCCAGTCCAGCATCAGAAAGTCTGTCATTTTTAAGTATCTCGATTGAAATGGACCCAAGCGGTTACGACGGTTTCAGGATGCGACCGCGCCGCATGGCGGCGGCCAGCCTGTCCTTGATCCGCAGTTTCAGACGCTTCAGCTTCTGCAAACGGGTGAAATCGGGAACAGGTCTTTTCTGCTCGGCGCGCAACGCATCGTCCAGTTTCTGATGCTGAACCAGAAGGCGGAAAAACAGATTTGACATAGAAAACACTCCTCAATTTGGACTGATCCAAATCGGGTGCCCGGCGCGGTGCGGCAAAGGTCAGGGGGTGAGATTGCCAGACATCGCACCGGTCACCCGATGCGGTCCGACATCACGATCACAGGGATGATCGCCAGAGGGGCCCGGCCCGCCCTGTGAATATGGCAGATTCGTTCCAATGTTCAAGGCCCCGTCGCCATATTTTACGCCTGCGTGGAAACGGGTGTCACGCTGCCCGCTTGCTGATAGGATCAACGGCATGAAACGCATCCTATTCTCGTTCGCCCTGCTGATGGGTATCCCTGCGCTGATTGGTGCTGGTCCGAACCGGCCGGACGCTTTCTCCGTGATGGAGACAGGGCGCAGCTATGCGCGGCTCGCCGATGCGGTGGCGGCGATCGGCGATCGCAGCGGCACTATTCTGATCGCGCCGGGCCTTTATCGGCAATGTGCGGTGCAGGAGGCGGGCAGCATCACCTATCGCGCGCAGCAGCCGGGCAGCGTCACCTTCGATACCACAACCTGCGAGGGCAAGGCGGCGCTGGTGCTGCGCGGACGCGCGGCGCGGGTCGAGGCGCTCATCTTCCAGAACATGCGCGTGCCGGACGGCAACGGCGCGGGCATCAGGCTGGAGCGCGGCAATCTCACCGTCTCGGCGAGCCTCTTTCGTAACAGCGAGGAGGGCATTCTCACCCACGACGACAGCCAATCGACTATCCGCATCGAGCACAGCATCTTCGGCAAGCTGGGCCGGTGTGATCGCGATCTCGATTGCGCACATAGCCTCTATGTCGGGCATTACGGCCAGCTTATCGTCACCGCGACACGCTTTGAAGCGGGACAGGGCGGCCATTATGTGAAGAGCCGCGCCGCGCGCGTCACGATCACCGGCAATGTGTTCGATGACAGGGCGGGGCATTTGACCAATTACATGATCGACCTGTCGAACGGCGCATCCGGCCTCATCGCCAACAACATCATGGTGCAGGGCAAGGACAAGGACAATTACTCCGCCTTCATCACCATCGCGCCGGAAGGCCGGGAGTGGGACAGCAACGCACTCCAGATCCGCGACAATCAGGCGAGCTTCGGCGGGGATTTCGGCAATCGCGCCAGCACCTTCGTCGCTAACTGGACCAATGACCGCCCTCAGATCGTCGGCAACCAGCTCGCGCGCGGTATCAACGTGACGGACCGGCGGTAGGTATAAAGTTTCATTCGTCATGCTGAACTTGTTTCAGCATCCAATATGTTCAGGGTGACGACCTTCTTGGGATACGCGCCCCCGTTGACTTTTCCGCCGCCTTTCCCTATCGGCACCCCTCTGTTTGGCGGCAGCCAGCGGGAAAGCCCGTTTTGGCGGCATGCAAGCCATTAGTGATTCGATTTTTTGAGGAATGAGCGATGAAGCGCACCTTTCAGCCGAGCAACCTGGTCCGCAAGCGGCGCCACGGCTTCCGCGCCCGCATGGCGACGGTCGGCGGACGCAATATCCTGCGCGCCCGCCGTGCACGCGGCCGCAAGAGCCTGTCGGCCTGAGCCAATCCTCTGCCGGGGCGGGAAAGATCGCCCCGATTCGCAAGCGCGCCGATTTTCTCGCCTGCAACAAGGCGCGGCGCCAACCCATGCCCGGCTTTGTCCTGCTGGTGCGGGAGCGCCATGACGGCGACCCGGCCATGCGCCTCGGCATCACTGTTACCAAGAAGATCGGCAATGCGGTGGTCCGTAACCGCATGAAGCGGCGCTTCCGCGCGCTGGCCCGCGATCTCCTGCCCGCGCAAGGCGTCATGGGCGCGGATCATGTGCTGATCGGCCGGGAAGGCGGGATCGAGCGGGATTTCGCGCTGCTGCGCCAGGAGCTGGAAAAGGCGCTCAGGAAAGTGCGCGCCAAATGATTTCGCGCCTGCTCATCTTATTGGTGCGCTTCTGGCAATGGGGGCCGTCGCGGCTTATTCCGCCCACCTGCCGCTTTTCCCCGAGCTGCTCGCACTATGCCATCGGCGCAATCGGAAAATATGGGCCAATCAAGGGTAGCTGGCTGGCGCTGAAACGGCTATTGCGCTGCCACCCATGGGGCGGATCGGGCTATGACCCGGTGCCCTGAGGGCTGATCCTGATACGAAATTCCCCTTGCGGGGTATTTCGTGGATTCGGTACCGGCCCTCTCCCCCACCCAACCGCCCGACAGGGTATGATATGGGCGGTTGGGTGGGGGAGAGGGCCGGTGCGGCACATCCGAAAGTCCGGCTTGCCGGGGTTTCGGATCAAACACCAAAACACGCGCCGAAAGTGGCGGGGAGCAGAACAGAGTGGACGACAAGCGTAATCTCATAATGGCCGTGCTGCTGACGGGGCTGATCCTGTTCGGCTGGCCCTATGTGGCGGAGCGGCTGTTCCCAGGATCGATGAAGCCCGCCGCCAGCCAGAGCGCGCCCGCCTCGACCAATGGTGCGCCCACGGTCGCGCAGGCGGCCCCTGCCGCACTGAAGCCGCGCGAGGCGGCGCTCAAGGAAAGCCCGCGCGTGGCTATCGAGACGCCGAAGATGCGCGGTTCGATCGCCCTCAAAGGCGCACGCATCGACGACATCACGCTTCCCACCTATCGCCAGACGCTCAAGAAGGATTCGCCGCCGATCAAGCTGTTCTCGCCCAGTGGAACCAAGGACGCCTATTTCGCGGGCTTCGGCTGGGCGGGCGAGGGCTTCAGGGCGCCTGATGCGTCGTCTCTTTGGCAGGCGTCTGCGCAGAAGCTGACGCCGACCTCGCCGGTCACGCTGCGGTGGGACAATGGCGTGGGGCAGACCTTCGAGATCGCGCTTTCGGTCGACGAGAATTACATGATCTCCGCCCGTCAGAGTGTGACAAACAGTGGCACTGGCGCAGTCGCTGTGCGGTCCTATGGTTTCATCAGCCGTGTGGGGCATTCCAAGGATCCGTCCACATGGACGATCCATACCGGCCCTATCGGTGTGTTCAATGGCGCAGCGAACTACGATATCGACTTCACAGATCTCGATGAAAATGGCGCATCGGACCGCCTTGCCTCGACCGGCGGCTGGATCGGGTTCACCGATCATTATTGGCTGGCGGCGCTGGTGCCGGACCAGAAGGCGAGCTTCGACGGTCAGTTCCGCAAGGGTGCGGGCGAGACCTATCAGGCGGATTACAGCGTTCCTCCGGTCATCCTCGGTCCCGGCAAGAGCGTGAGTCAAACCTCGCGCCTGTTCGTCGGCGCGAAGGAAGTGAAGACGCTTCAGGCCTATGAGCGCGGCGATGGAGGCACGCAGGCCATCACGCTGTTCGACCGATCGATCGACTGGGGCTGGTTCTACTGGTTCGAGCAGCCGATTTTCGCGCTGCTCCACTGGCTGTTTACCCAGATCGGCAACTTCGGCGTCGCGATCATCTGCCTCACCTTCATCGTGCGTGCGCTGATGTTCCCGATCGCGCAGAAGCAGTTCGCCTCGATGGCGGCGATGCGGGCGATCCAGCCCAAGATGAAGGCGTTGCAGGAGAAGCACAAGGACGACAAGGCGACCCTCCAGCAGGAGATCATGGACCTCTACCGCAAGGAAAAGGTCAATCCGTTCTCCGGCTGCATGCCGATCTTCCTTCAGATCCCGATCTTCTTCGCGCTCTACAAGGTGCTTCAGCTCACCATCGAGATGCGGCACCAGCCGTTCGCGCTGTGGATCAAGGATTTGTCCGCGCCCGATCCGCTGCATGTGCTGAACCTGTTCGGCCTGCTGCCGTTCGAGGTTCCGGCCTTCCTTGGCATTGGCATTCTCGCGATCATTCTTGGCATTACCATGTGGTTGCAGTTCAAGCTCAACCCCGCGCCGATGGACGAGATGCAGCAGCAGATCTTCGCGCTGATGCCGTGGATCATGATGTTCGTGATGGCGCCGTTCGCGGCCGGGCTGCTGATCTACTGGATCACCTCCAACCTGCTGACCATCGCGCAGCAGAAGTGGCTCTACAGCCGCCACCCGCAGCTTCAAGAGTCGGCGGTCATCGCCAAATGAGCATAACGACGTGAACGATGAGGCGGACCGCGAAGAACGGTTAGAACAGGCCCGGCGCATCTTTGCCGGGCCGATAGCGTTTCTGCGTTCCGCGCCCTCGCTCAAATTCCTGCCCGACCCGACCGTCAAGGAGGTGGCGTTTGCGGGCCGCTCCAACGTCGGCAAATCCTCGTTGCTGAATGCGCTCACCAACCGCACCGGCCTCGCGCG
>CAZLTO010000026.1:0-9816 GCA_964562475.1 uncultured Sphingobium sp.
CCGGCGACCATGTCGATGCCCACCACGCCATAAAGCTGGCGCTTCGCTTCCGCGACCCAGGCATTGCCCGGCCCGACAATCACATCGACCGGCGTGATCCTCTCCGTTCCGTAAGCCAGCGCGGCGACGGCCTGCGCGCCGCCGATGCGCCAGACCTCGGAGACGCCCGCAATCCTGGCCGCCGCAAGCACCAGCGGGTTGATCTCGCCGTCCGGCGTCGGCGTGACGATGACGATGCGCTCCACGCCTGCCACCTTGGCGGGGATCGCGTTCATCAGCACCGAGGAAGGATAGGCAGCCCGTCCGCCAGGCACATAAAGCCCTGCGGCATCGACCGCGCTCCAGCGCGCGCCGAGGCGCACCCCGGCGGCGTCGGTCTCGTCGCGGTTTTCAGGACGCTGCTTGGCATGATAGGTGGCAATGCGTTCCGCCGCCAGTTCGAGCGCGGCGCGCAGATCATCGGGAAGCCCGGCCAGCGCCGCGTCCATCTCCGCCGCGTCCACCCGCCAGCCGGTGGCGTCGAGGTCATGCCGGTCGAAGCGCTGAGTCAGCTCCTTGAGCGCCGCATCGCCCTCATCGCGCACCCGGCCGATGATGGCGCGCACCGCATCCGCCACGTCCGCATCGGCCTCGCGCCGCGCATTCACCAGCGCGTCGAAGCGCTCGGCGAAATCCGCCGCTTCCGCGTCAAGCCGCTGCATCGCCAGCCTCCACAGCCTTGCGGAAGCGCTCGACCAGCGGCACGATCTCGCCCGCGCGCATCTTGAACGCCGCGCGATTGACGATCAGCCGCGCCGAAATCTGCATGATGATGCTTGTTTCTACGAGGCCGTTGGCTTTCAGTGTCGCGCCCGAGGATACAAGGTCGACGATCCGCCGCGAGAGGCCCAGGGACGGTGCCAGCTCCATCGCGCCGTTGAGCTTCACGCACTCCGCCTGAATGCCCTGCGCCTCATAATGGCGGCGGGTGAGGTGCGGATATTTGGTGGCGACGCGCACATGGCTCAGGCTCGCCTGATCCTCCGCCCCGGCGTCGACCGGCTCGGCGACTGACAATCGGCAATGGCCGATGTTGAGATCGACCGGCGCATAAAGCTGCGAATAGTCGAACTCCTCGATCACATCCGAGCCGACGATTCCGATCTGCGCCGCCCCATGCGCGACGAAGGTCGCGACGTCGAACGCGCGCACGCGGATGATCCATGTGTCCGTCCGGCTGGTGGCGAATTTCAAGGCGCGGCTGTTCTTGTCGTGAAATTCCGCATCGGGCTCGATGCCGACCCTTGCAAGCAAGGGCAGCGCTTCGTCCAGTATGCGCCCCTTGGGCACTGCGATGATGAGCGGTGCGGTCATGATTGCCCGCGCTTAGCTTGGGCGGGAACAAAGGGCAAGGCGAGTCGCTTTGTTCAAGTGCGCCTGCTATGCTGCGCGCCTGCCTGAGGAGAGACGGATATGAAGCGCTGGGTGAAATGGACGGCCTTTGCCGGAGTGTTGGGCGCGGCGGCGCTGATGGTGTTGCCACAGGCTGCGACGAGCGCACTGCCAGTGGGCGCAAAAGCCCCGGATTTCACGACTCGCGGGGCGCTGGCCGGCAAACCTTTTACGTTGAAACTTTCGGAGCAGCTCAAAAAAGGCCCGATAGTGCTCTATTTCTTCCCGGCGGCGTTCACACCCGGCTGCACGGCGGAGGCACATGAGTTCGCCGAAGCGACCGACGATTTCAAGGCCGCGGGCGCAACCGTGATCGGTATGTCGGCGGACCCGCTGGACAAGCTCGCACAATTTTCCAAGCTGGAATGCCGCAACAAGTTTGCAGTTGCCTCAGCCGGGCCGCTCATAGTCAAGGCATATGACGTCGCGCTGCCGATGCCGGGGGGAATGACCAACCGCACGTCTTATGTCATCTCGCGCACAGGGCGCATCGTCTATGTGCACAGCGCGATGAGCTACAAGGATCATGTGAAGAACACACTGGCGGCGGTGAAGTCCATGCAGGCGGAGTGATCCGCCCGGTCCGCGCCTCGCCAGATATTCAGGCCATCCCGGCGGTAAACGCGATCCGCAACGTCTCGGACAGCGAATGCGTGCCGAGCTTGTCCATCAGGTGCGCGCGGTAAATCTCCACCGTTCGCGGGCTGATGCCGAGATGGATTGCGATCATCTTGTTCGATTGGCCGTGCAGCAGCCCGTGCAGCACATCGCGCTCGCGCGCGGTCAGCCGGTCGATCTGCTCGCGCGCCTCGCTGCTGGCATCGTTCAGGGCGCGCGCTGTGCGCACCACATTCAGCGCATCCTCCAGCGTATCGAGGATCGCATCGGGCGCGCAGGGCGTGAGCAGGCAATCGACCGCGCCTGCCTTCATCGCGTCGATCGCAAGCCGCATATGGCTCTCGCTGGTCAGCAGGATGCAGGCGAAGCGCCTGCTCGCGCGAGACTGCCGAATGAAGCCGAGCAGCGTGTCGTTCTCAGCCGTGTCTGCGTCTTCCACATCGTCTGACAGGATGATGCAGCCCTCGTCGAGCAACTCCGCATCGGCCAGAAAGGCCTTGCGGCTGCGATAGGTGCGCACGACCATGTTCGATCTGCCGCTCAACAGCTTGTGCACGGCGGCGCGGCGGTCTTCATCGGCATCGATCAGATAGGAATGGACGAGGCCCGCGCTCGGTGGCGCTTCGATAAAGTCAAGGCCCGGGGCTGGCCGCGTCTTGCTGTATACTATGGCGCGTGCAGGAGGCGGCTGCTTCGTCTCGACCGGATTGCGCCGCACCCTTGAGAATTCCGCTATTTCATGCCGTGCGCGCAGGAGAGCTCCCTCTCTCAGCTCCGCCAGACTGGCATCCAGTTCGGAATAGGCCGGTGTATAATGTGCTCTGACCGCCACGGAACTTTCTCCCCCGCGTATCTATGGTCTGCGATAGGGATATTATAGGATGACTACGGGGTTTGAATCCGTGACTTGGTCCATTTTGCGCGTCATCCTGCGGGACTGTCTGCCCTAAAGTGCCAGAAATACAGGAGTATATTATGTATATTCCCATTCAGGAATATCCGAAACGGTTCAAAACGGATGATAATAGGGCGGCTGAATTTCAGACGATGACCAGACGGTCGTCCGCGCCGATGGATTGCAGGAAGGAAACCGGCCCGCCCGCCTCGATGCGCGGGTCGAGCGCGCCAGCTTCAAGGCCGGCCATCGTCAGCCCGCTCTGGCAGGCGATGAGGGTGACGCCATCCTCCAGCGCCTCGGCGATCAGCGCGCGCAATCCGGGCAAGCCCTGCGCCCTGTGCTCGGCGTCACGGGGGGCGGGGGTATCTGTCACAAGCAGGCGCACGGCATCGAGCTGGAGGAATATCCGGCTGTCCGCGCCCAGCGCTTGGGTGGCCAGCGCCAGCGTCAGCGCGCCGCGAAAGCGCTCCACGTCATCGGTGAGGACGACAATGTTCAGGCCGGGCATTGCTCTGCGGCTTCGAGGGCCGCCGCGCAGACTGCGCATGCCGGGTCGGCGGGCACAGTGAGCGTGCGGAAGCGCAGGCTCATCAGGTCCGCGATCAAGAGCTTGCCCGCGCTGTCCTCACCGAAGGAGACGATCGCGCGGATCGCCTCCAGCGTGGCGAGGCTGCCCATCACGCCGGTCAAGGCGCCCAATACGCCCTGCTCGGCGCAGCTTGCCTCGGCGCGGGCGGGGTCATTCCCCACCAGGCAGCGATAGCAGGGCTTGCCTGCTTCCCAGCCACGAAAGACGGAGAGCTGTCCCTCGAACTGCCCCACGGCGGCTGAGACGAGCGGGATGCGCAGTTTCGTCGCGGTGTCGTTGACGATCAGGCGGGTGGCGAAATTGTCGCAGCCGTCGATGATGACATCCGAGTGGCGCAGCAATGTCTCGGCATTGTCCGCGTCAAGCCGCTGCACGATCGGGATCAGCTTCACATGCGGATTGAGGCGCGCCACCGCCTGCATCGCGGCTTCGGCCTTGGGCGCGCCGATGTCCTCGCTGCCGAACAGGGTCTGGCGCTGGAGGTTGGAGAGCGCAACCACATCGTCGTCGATCACCCGGATGGTCCCGATGCCCGCCCCCGCGAGATACTGAATCGCCGGGCAGCCGATGCCGCCTGCGCCAACCAGGGTGACATGCGCGGACATGAGCTGCATCTGCCCCGCGCCGCCGATCTCCTTTAGCACGATGTGCCGCGCGTAACGATCGAGCAGCGCATCGTCGAGGCTCATCACGCGCTCGCTTCCGACACAGTGGCAATGCCGGTCGATCCGAACCCGCCTTCACCGCGCTCGGTGTCGGACAGTTCCGCCACTTCCGCGAAAGTCGCGAGCTGCACCGGCGCGGCGACGAGCTGCGCGATGCGGTCGCCGCGGCGGATGACGAACGTCTCGTCACCCAGGTTGATCATGATGATCTTCAATTCCCCGCGATAATCGCTGTCGATCGTGCCGGGCGTGTTGGGCAGCGATATGCCGTGCTTCAAGGCAAGGCCGGAGCGCGGGCGCACCTGTATCTCATAGCCTTCAGGGATCGCCATCGCAAAGCCGGTCGCGACCGCATGGCGGCCTCCGGGGGGCAGGATCACATCCTCGGCGGAGACGACATCCATTCCGGCGGCTCCGGCGGTGGCGTAAGCTGGTGTGGGGAGGTCCGCGCCATGGGGCAGGCGCTTCAGTTCAATGGTGATGGGGTGAGTCATGCCGTCATGATAGACGAGAGGCGATGCGTTCGACCAGACGCGCCGCAACATTTTCCTTCGACGTCTCGTCCCAGCTTTCGACGCCGTCCGCGCTCACCAGATGGACGCGGTTGTTCGCGCCGCCCATCACGCTTTTGTCAGTTGGGCCAGACACATCGTTGGCGACGATCATGTCGCAGCCCTTGCGCGCAAGCTTGGCCTTGGCGTGGTCGATCACATGCTCGGTTTCCGCCGCGAAGCCGACCAGCAGACGGGGCCGCTGCGCCGAAATGGCGAGCGTCGCGAGAATGTCCGGGTTCTCGGTCAAGGGCAGCTGGGCGGGCGCGCCGGAGCCATCCTTCTTGAGCTTCTGCCCCGCCTCCTGCTCCACCCGCCAGTCGGCAACGGCGGCGACGAGGATTGCGGCGTCGGCGGGGAGCGCGTCCTCGACGGCGGCGAGCATCTCCCGCGCGGTCTGGACATCAATCCGCGTCACACCGCGCGGGGTCGGTAGCTCGACCGGCCCGGAAACCAGTGTTACCCACGCGCCCGCTTTCGCGGCGGCGGCGGCAAGCGCAAAGCCCTGCCTGCCGGATGAACGGTTGGCAATGTGGCGCACCGGGTCGAGCGGTTCGTGCGTCGGCCCGGCGGTGATGAGGATATGCTTGCCGGACAAGGGGCCGGACGCATCCTGCAGCAGCCGCGCGGGCGGCATGGTGATGACATCGCTTGTCGCCCCGCTCAGCATCCGGCGGATCTCGCCAGCGATCGCGTCCGGGTCCGGCAGGCGCCCCTTGCCCCATTCGCCGCAGGCCATGTCGCCCTCGTCCGGCTCCATGATGGTCACGCCATCGGCCTGCAACTGGCGGATGTTGCGGCGAGTCGCTACATGCTCCCACATGCGGACGTTCATCGCGGGCACGGCGAGCACCGGCTTGTCGGTGGCAAGCAGGATCGTGGTCGCAAGATCGTCGGCAATGCCGGCCGCCATCTTTGCGAGGATATCCGCCGAGGCGGGGCAGACGACAACAAGGTTCGCCTGACGCGACAGCTGGATATGCCCGATCTCGCGCTCGTCCTTCAAATCGAACATGTCGGAATAGACATGATCCTCGGTGAGCGCGCCCAGCGAGAGCGGCGTCACGAACTCCGCCCCGCTTTTGGTCAGTACCGCGCGCACCGCGATCCCGTCCCGCTTCAGCAGCCGCACCAGTTCGAGCGACTTGTAGGCGGCGATCCCACCGGAGACGATGAGGAGGATGCGGGGGGTGGTCATGGCAAATACCGTTCCAGTTCACTTCGGCACATCGCGGCGATGAGTTCCAGTTCAGTCTGCGCCGTTTCCCATAGGCGGGCTGGCGTTACCCGCATATATTCGTGCGCGACGATATTGCGAAGGCCGCTCATCCGGCTCCAGGGAATATAGGGGTGACGCGCCTGCAGCGATTGGGAGAGCTTACCAGCATATTCGCCTACCATAGACAATCTGTATGCGAGCAAGTCTATATCGTCCGGGTCTTCGACAAAGATCGCAAGGCTCGATTTCTCGAGACGCGTCCTGATCCGCTGAATCAACAGTAATATTGTCTGCATTAGTGCTGGATCGCGCTCTTCGGGGACCATCAGAAAATACGCACCATTTCGCTTTGCGCATGGTTGGCAATCGCGGGGAAGAGAGCACTCTTCTCGACCAAGTCGACTGGATTGCCGAGGATGGCTTCCAGGTTTTGCTGGATACCGATAAATTCAAAAAGACCCATCCGCCGCGCTGGGTCGATATCACACATGAGATCGATGTCGGACGCCGACCCGGCCTCGCCTCGGGCGGTTGACCCAAACAGATAAAGCGCCCCTATGCCAGAGGCCCGGCCTTCGGCCTCGCGTGTCCTGGTCCGGGATATGACTTCGTCGCGGGTCATCGCATCAAGATAGCAACTTCATGGCCAAAGCGCCAGCCGCCGCCGCACAGAGCGCCACCGCGCCATAGCGGAGCAGCCAGCCCGGCTTCCAGTCGATCAGGCGCACCTCCGGCAGTGGCGGGGGCGGGGGCGCGCCGCCGGGGGCAGGGAAGCGGTCCTCGATCCGGCGCAGCAGATCGGGCAGGCGCGCGATGGTGCGGACGGTATCGACCAGCGCGTCCGCCGCCTTCGCCTCCGGCCCCAGCTCGTCGCGCAGCCAGGCGGAGACATAAGGCCCGCTCGTCTCCCACATGTTGATGTCGGGATCGAGCGCATTGGCGACGCCCTCGACCATCACCATCGTCTTTTGCAGCAGGAGGAGGTGCGGCTGCGTCTCCATGTCGAAATCGCGCGTGATGGCGAACAGCCCATCGAGCATCTGGCCGACCGACAATTCCTTCACCGGCTTGCCGCGCATCGGCTCGCCCACCGCGCGCAGCGCCGTCGCGAACTCGGCGACATCATGATGCGCGGGCACATATTGCGCCTCGAAATGGATCTCCGCCACGCGGCGATAATTGCCGGTGATGAGGCCGTAGAGGATTTCCGCGAGCCACAGCCGCGCCTGCCGGTTGATCCGCCCCATGATGCCGAAGTCGATCGCGGCGATCTTGCCCTCCGGGGTGACGAAGAGATTGCCCTGATGCATGTCGGCGTGGAAGAAGCCTTCCGCAATCGCCTGTTTGAGGAAGGTGTTGACGAGCCGGGCCGCGAGCGCCTTCGGGTCGTGTCCGGCGGCGACGATCGCCTCCCGGTCCGAGATCTTGATGCCCTCGACCCATGCCATCGTCATCACGCGGCCGGTGGTGCGGTCCCAGTCTATCGCGGGGACGATATAGCCCTCCTCCGCCGCCATCGCTTCCGCCAGTTCGGACGAGGAGGCCGCCTCGCGCCTGAGGTCCAGCTCCCGCGCGGTCCAGCGCTTGAAATTGGCGATCACGAGCCGGGGCCGCAGGCGCTTCGCCTCGCCGCCCAGTTGCTCCAGATGCGCGGCGGCCCATTCATAGGTCTCGATATCGCGGGCAAGTTTTTCGGCGATGCCGGGGCGCAGCACCTTGACGGCCACCTCACGGCCATCGACGGTAACGGCGCGGTGCACCTGCGCGATCGAGGCCGAGCCGACCGGCTCCTCGTCGAACCGGGCGTAGAGTACCTCCAGCGGCTGGCCGAGCGCGCTCTCCACCGCCTGCCTGATCTGCGCGAACGGGACGGGCGGCAACGCGTCCTGCAAGCTGAGCAAATTGCGCGCGGCATGTTCGCCGACCAGATCGGGCCGGGTCGCGAGCGTCTGGCCGAGCTTGATCGCGGCGGGACCGATCGCCTGAAACGCTTCCGCATAACGCGGCTGCCTGGGCACGCGCGCACCCAGCCGGGCGAGGCGCACGAGGCGGCGGACCGGCGCAGGTGTGTTGATGTCACGCTCGATGCCCATCAGCGCGCCGTGGCGGGCGAGGGTGCGGCCCCATTTCAGCAGCCGCCAGAGATGCGTGACATGCGAAGTCATAAACGCCGCGTCAGACTTTCCAGCCGCTATGGATTGCAACCAGCCCGCCCAATATCGGCTCCACTTTGGTCTGGGTGAAGCCCGCCGCGCAGATCATGCGCTCGAATTCCGGCATCGGCGGAAAGCGGCGGATCGATTCGATGAGGTAGCGATAGCTCTCCTCGTCTTTGGCGAGCATCTTGCCGAGCTTGGGCACCAGCCGGTGCGAATAGGCGTCGTAAATGTCGGAGAAGCCGGGCCAGACGCAGGTCGAGAATTCGAGGCAGAAGAACCGCCCGCCAAACTTCAGCACACGGTGCGCTTCGCTCAATGCCTTGTCGATGAAGGTGACGTTGCGGATGCCGAACGCGATCGTATAAGCATCGAACGTCCGGTCCGCGAAGGTCAGGCTTTCCGCATTCTGCTCGGACCAGCTCAACCCATCCAGCTTGCGCTTCACTGCCCGCTCGCGCCCCACGGCGAGCATTTCGGGGTTGATGTCCGCCACCGTCACAGCCGCGCCGACTTTAGCCAAGCGAAAGGCAATGTCCCCCGTGCCGCCCGCCATGTCGAGGATGGCCTCGCCCTTGCGGGGTTTGACGCGCGATACGAACTGGTCCTTCCACAGCCGGTGCGCGCCCAGCGACATCGCGTCGTTCATCAGGTCATAGCGCGAGGCGACGCCGGAGAAGACCTCGCGCACCATGCCCGCTTTCTCGGATGCATCGACCTCGCGATAGCCGAAGGAGACTGTTTCGTTCATGCCCGGTCCCTAGCTTAGTTGTATCCCGCCCGCAAAGGCTGTTAAGCGAATATTCTATGCCAGAGCTTCCCGAAGTCGAAACCACCGTTGCCGGATTGCGCTCCGTGATCGAGGGACAGGTGCTGACCCGTGTCGAGCCGCGCCGGGCCGATCTGCGCATTCCCTTCCCGGCGGACTTGCGCCAGCGGATGACCGGCGCGCGGATTACGGCCCTCTCACGCCGCGCCAAATATGGCCTCGTCGAGACGGACCGGGGCGATATGATGATCTTCCACCTCGGCATGTCGGGTCGCTGGCGCGTCGACCCTGAGGAGATCGGCAAGCACGATCATCTGCTGCTGGAGACGGACGCCGGGCGGCAGCTGGCCTTGTGCGATCCGCGCCGCTTCGGCTTTGTCGATCTGGTGCGCAGCGATGTGTGGGATGCCTATCCCGCTTTCCTGGCGATGGGGCCGGAGCCACTGGGCGATGCGCTCTCCGGCGCGGCGCTCCATGCGCGGCTCGCGGGAAAGAAGGTCGCGATCAAGGCGGCGCTGCTCGATCAGCGCGTGGTCGCGGGGCTCGGCAATATCTATGTGTGCGAGGCGCTGCACATGGCCCGCATCGCTCCCGACCGCGCGGCGGGCAGTCTCAGGAAGGCGGAGGCGGAGCAGCTTGTCGCGGCGGTGAAAGAGGTTTTGACGGCGGCGATCGCGGCGGGCGGCTCATCCTTGCGGGATTATGCCCGGCCCGATGGAGAACTCGGCTATTTCGCCAAGCAATGGCGCGTCTATGGCCGTGAGGGCGAAGCCTGCCCGGAGTGTGGCGCGCTAGTGCAACGCCGCGCGGAAGGCGGTCGCAGCACCTTTTACTGCGGGGTATGTCAGGGGTAGGATGTCAGGAATGTCGAAGGGTTTCGGGTGCCGAAGGCGTACGAAAGCCTCACATGCAGGAACCCG
>CAZLTO010000027.1:0-9727 GCA_964562475.1 uncultured Sphingobium sp.
ATCGCGATCTTGCGCGCTGTGATGAAGCCAACAATGCCACCAATAGCTATGGCTGCCATAATTTCGGGGATCGCAACGACATCATGCGTGTAGAGCGTCGTCGCGACGGCGATCGCCATGCCCGCCATGCCGAAACGGTTGCCCGAACGCGACGATGCCGGGCTGGAGAGCCCACGTAGCGCGAGGATGAACAGGATGCCGGACACCAGATAGGCGAACGCGACCCCCCAAGGGAGCTGGGCGACTTCGTGCATCACTTGCGCTCCTTCTTCTTGTACATCGCAAGCATGCGCTCGGTGACGGCAAAGCCGCCGAAGATATTGACGCTCGCAAATGCGACACCAGCAAGGCCCAGCCACTTGGCGAGGCCCACACCGCCTTCCGCTGACGCAATCAGCGCGCCGACGATGATGACTGACGAGATAGCGTTGGTCACCGCCATCAGTGGGGTGTGCAGCGCCGGCGTGACCGACCACACGACATAATAGCCGACGAAGCACGCCAGCACGAAAATCGAAAGTATGGAAATAAAGTCCATTGGGTGTCCCCCTGTTATCGACCCTGATCACGCCGGGCCGGGGCTTATCAGTTGGCGAGCAGCCTCTCGTTCACGACCTTGCCGTCCTTGGTCAGGCGGATGGCGTTGCCGATCTCTTCGTCGAGCACCGGCGCATTCTTTTCCTTGTCCCAGAAAGCGGAGAGGAAGTTGAAGAGGTTGCGCGAGAACAGCGCCGATGTGTCGGTAGCGAGACGCGAGGGCACATTCTTGTGGCCGACGATCTTCACACCATGCCTCTCGACGATTTCGCCAGCCACAGCGCCCTCGACATTGCCGCCCTGTTCGACCGCGAGGTCGACGATGACTGATCCCGGCTTCATGCTGGCGATCTGCGTGTCAGAAATGAGGCGCGGCGCGGGCCGACCGGGAATGAGCGCGGTTGTTATGACGATGTCCTGCTTGGCAATATGCGAAGACACCAGCGCGGCCTGTGCGGCCTTGTACTCGTCTGACATTTCGGTCGCGTAACCGCCCGAGCCTTCGCCTTCGATGCCCTTGACATCCTCGACGAATATCGCCTTCGCGCCAAGGCTCTCGATCTGCTCCTTTGTAGCAGAGCGCACGTCAGTCGCGGAAACCTGCGCACCAAGCCTGCGCGCGGTAGCAATCGCTTGCAACCCTGCAACGCCGACCCCCATAACAAAGACCTTGGCAGCCGAGACAGTGCCAGCCGCCGTCATCATCATCGGAAAGGCCTTGCCATATTCCGCCGCAGCGTCGAGCACCGCCTTGTAGCCGGAGAGGTTTGACTGCGACGATAGTATGTCCATCGACTGTGCGCGGGTGATGCGCGGCATGAACTCCATCGCCAGCGCCTCGATTCTAGCCGCCGCATAGGCATCGACCCGAGCCCGCTCGCCGAACGGATTCAGACCCGCCGCCAGCAGTGCGCCCGGCTTCTGACCACCAAGCGAATCGACTGTTGGCCCCTGCACACCGAGAACGATGTCCGCATCCTTGAGGGTCGCCGCGCGGTCGCCCACGCTCGCGCCCGCAGCGGCATAATCCGCATCCGCTATCGAAGCGGTCAACCCCGCGCCCGCCTCTACAGCCACGCTCGCGCCCAGCCCGATGAACTTCTTGACCGTCTCCGGCGTCGCCGCAACGCGACGCTCGCCCACAGCAAGTTCCTTTAAAATCGCTATTTTCACTATTCAGTCCCCTGTCGCGCCGTTCAGGCGATGAGGAGGATTACGATAACGGCCGTAACCGCTGACAATATCGTTCCCCATTTTATCAGGCCCAAGAAGCCTGCATATGTTTCCTCGGCCATTTTCATATCATTCTGAGATGCCATGCTGACTCCCCTAACACATGTTTGATCGCATACCACTCGACCACATAGGGCTAAGGATTAAGCATGCCAAGGACAGAATTGTGCAAGTGGCGTTCTGATTAATATCGTTTTTACCTGAGCAGACTATGCCAGTGTGTCACCACATTAGGATTATGGATGGCGTCCAACGGCATGCCACTGTTGTTATTGATAGATGACGAACCTGCCCAGAAGCGACTGGTGACGGCGCTTGCCGCGCGTGCGGGATGGCGGACTATCTATGCGAGCGACCTTGAAACAGCGCTTGCGACACTCGGCACACGGGACGGCATGCACCTCGATGCGGTACTGCTCGACCACTGGAATCCGAATATCAAGCCGGTCGAGACAATCAGGCAGATACGCGCGCGCCGCCAGACGTTACCGATACTGGTCATCACATCTCAGAATGACGTGCATGATGCCGTGCAATCGATGCGCGCGGGCGCGACCGATTATCTCGCGAAACCCATCGCTCCGGATCGTTTTCTCGCCTCGCTGAATGCGGTGCTCGATCTTAGCGCAGAACATTCCGGCGAATTGCGTCCGCTAACCGAAAAGCTCTCCGCTCCCCTCGCCTTCAACGAAATTGTAGGAGGAACGCCCCAATTCCTCGCCGCCCTCGCGATTGCTGCCAAAGCGGCACGCACGCGAGTTCCAGTGCTGATCGAGGGTGAAAGCGGCGTTGGTAAGGAAGTGATCGCCCAAGCGATCCATGCAGCATCTTCGCGCCATCGCAACCGGATGGTGGCGGTAAATTGCGGTGCCATTCCAACCAATCTCGTCGAATCGGAGCTGTTCGGCCATGAGCGCGGCGCTTTCACTGGCGCGTTTGAAAGGCAGATCGGCAAGTTTATCGATGCCGATATGGGTACCATCTTTCTGGATGAAGTAAGCGAGTTGCCTCTGGACGCGCAGGTCAAGCTGCTTCGGGTATTGCAGGACGGCGAGGTGCAACCTTTGGGTTCGCGTATGCCCGTACGCATCGACGCGCGGATCATAGCGGCCACCAACAAGGTTCTGGAGGATGAGGTGGCCGCCGGACGGTTCCGTGAAGACCTCTATTACCGACTGAATGTGATGCATGTGACGGTGCCGCCGCTGCGCGAGCGCACCAGCGATATTCCCGCCCTGGCGCGCCACCTGCTCTCGCGCCTGTCGAACCAGCAGGGGCTGCGCAGCCTCAGCATTACCAACGAAGCGCTTGGGCTGCTGATGCAGCATGACTGGCCTGGCAATGTCCGCCAGCTTCAGAATGTTCTGTTTCGCGCTGCCGTGCTCTGCGAGAGTGATGTGCTGACACCGCAGGATTTCCCGCAAATCGCAGCACAGGCCCGGACGCATCCTCCGCTGGCGTCCAGCAGCCAGGACGCGGGCGATCATGCCGAGGGCGGCGCGATCACGCTCTTTGAGCAGACAGGACATATCCGCCAGCTTTCGGATATCGAGGCCGACGTGATCCGTCTTGCCATCGGCCATTATCGCGGACGGATGACAGAGGTTGCGCGCAGGCTCGGCATCGGACGCTCGACACTGTATCGGAAACTGACCGAGCTCGGGATCGACAACGTCGCCTGAGGATTCATTCAGCTTGTTCTTCAGGCGAACAAGGCGTTTTCCGATCCTATTTCATAAATAATTCAATGATTTATCTGGACATCAGCGCCGCATCGCGCAAGCCGCGCCAGACGTGCACCGCCTGCACGCTCTCAGGCACATCGTGCACGCGCAGTATCTGCGCGCCTTGCTCCATGCCCCGCATCGCCAGCGCCAGCGAACCGCCGAGCCGTTTGTCCGCGGACGCCTCGTTGGAAAGCGCGCCGATCATCCGCTTGCGGCTCGCGCCGAGCAACACCGGCACGCCCAGCCCCTGATACAGCGCAAGTCGATTGAGGATCGCAAGATTATCGGCGAGCGACTTGCCAAAGCCCAGCCCTGGATCGACGACGATCTTCTCCCGCTCGATTCCCGCAGCTTCGCACAAAGCTATCCGTCCCTCCAACGCATCGAAAACATCGAGCACGACATCCTGATACACGCCGCCCTCATGCGGATCGTCCCCCGCAGAAGGGCTGTGCATCAGCACGACCGGGCACCCCGCCCGCACCACGACCTCAAGGCTGCACGGATCGTGCGCCAGCGCCGACACATCGTTGACCATCGCGGCCCCTGCGCCAAGCGCCGCCTCCATCACGCCCGCCTTGCGCGTATCGATGCTGACCGGAACCCCGCTCGCCGCCAACCGCTCGATGACCGGAACGACGCGGGCAATCTCGTCCCCCTCCCACACCTTGTCCGCGCGCGGACGGGTCGATTCGCCGCCGACATCGACAATCGCCGCGCCTGCGGCCATCATCGCAAACCCCGCATCCGCCGCAGCCTGAGGGTCATCACTATGTTTGCCGCCGTCTGAGAAGCTGTCCGGCGTCATGTTCAATATGCCCATCACTTGCGGCACATCGAAGCGAATCATCCGGTCCTTCAGCGCCAGGGGCGGACGAATCGCCGCTATGGCGCGCGTGAGTTGTTCCGCGCGCCGGGCAAGCGGCCCGGCAAGATGCGCGCACCAGTCCTCGAAATCCGGCACCGAAACGCGGTGGCGCTGGATGATCGCGCCATGCCGCGCGGTGATTTCATAGCCCTGAAACCAGATCAGCCCCCCGCCCATGCGCTCGGTCAGGCCGTCGAGACCGACGGGACTCTCCGTGAACCAGATCGGGCGGAGGTAGAGTTTAGTATCGGCGGTGAGGAGCGAAGGATCTATCACAGGCTCAGGCCGTCAATTCGTGTCGTCATCGTCCGCAGTTTTGGCGGAGCGTTTGTTCTTCACCATCCGTTTGATCGGATACCAGATGAAACCGAAAATCGCCACGAATACCGCCGCGATCATGCCCAGCAGCGAGCCGATGAAACCGAGACCCATGCCCGGCCCCACATAGGCCAGCGCGGGATCGGCCAGCGCGAAGATCAGGATCAGAAAAGACAAAATCAGGCGCATTCGGCACAGCCTCCACATGAAATGGTGCACCGCCCTATCAAATGCTGTGGCTGGAGAGAAGCGATTAAGGGGTCGCAATCCTGTTTCGGAACAGCAATTAACCCATTTCTTGCCGCCCAAGGCCCGGAAAGCTGCTTAACGATATTGCGCTGCAAGATAATGACCCTAGTGTGCGCGCTGATCCGATAATGCTGGAGCAGATGATGAACCAGAAGCAGTCCCGCCCGCCGAAGAAGCTGGCGTCCATGCTGGAGCGGCTGAAAGCGGTCGACTGGCCGTTCCTGATCTTCCTCGGCTCTCTGGCTTTCATGACCATGCTCTACGGCATGATGGCGATGAAATATAAATTGCCACCCTATGCGCTGGTCGATCATGCGATCAAGGGGTTCGAGGCGATGGGCAATATGGAGGATGAAACGCTCGCCTCCAGCGTCAATCATATCGTCGAGGACGAGACGCCGAAGCCCTCCTTCAGCACGCTCGATCCCGCAGCGGGCAAGGAATTGCTGCTGGTGACGGGCGGACCCAATCAGGATGCGGTCCACTGCCCGAAATTCGGCTGTCTCGCGTGGATCATCGACCGGAGCGGCAAGGTGTTGCACAGCTGGCCGCTGCCGCTCGATACCCTGTTCAATGACGTCAGGGACACGTTCGAGGGCAATACGGAATTGCTGAACTTCTATCCCGTGGGCATCCAGTTGCAGGACGACGGCGGCATCGTCGCGGCCTTCCACGGGCGCAACATGTACCCCTACACGGTCGGCCTTGTACGCATGTCCTGGGACGGCAAGGTGCTCTGGAAGCGTATCGACGGCGCGCATCACTGGATTCATAACCTCCCCGGCGGGCGCATCGCCGCGCCGATCCAGAGCCAGCATCCGATGAAGGGCTTTGGCGAGACGATGATCGATGTGCGCTGCAAGAAGGTGATCTATGACGAGGGCGTGCGCATCTATACGGCGAACGGCGCGACCGAGCAGACGATCATGCTCAAGGATGCGCTGATCCGCAGCGATTATCCCGGCCTGTTCTACAGCCTGCGGGACGACTGCGACCCGTTCCACATCAATTCGGTCGATGTCGTGACGAGCGAAATCGCGCCGCACATTGCAGGCGCGGCAGTGGGCGATCTGCTGCTCTCCGTGCGTGAGCCGAGCGCCATCGTGCTGATCGACCCCAAGACCCAGACGATCCGCAAGCTGATCTCCGGCCGCACCGCCGCCCAGCATAGCGCGCATTTCCTGCCCGATGGCACCGTGGTCGCGTTCGACAATCAGGGCGGATCGCGCAAGACCGGCGGATCGCGCATCGTACGGATAAACCTCAATGACGGTAGCTCCCGCACCATCTTCCCGACCGCTGCGAGCAAGCCCGTCCTTCCGTTTTATTCGCCCGATGGCAGCAATGTCGCGGTCAGCCCGGATGGCAAGCGCCTGATGCTCTCGGTGAAGGATCAGTCGCGCGATATCGAAATCGAAGTCGATACCGGCAAGGCGTTGTGGGTCAACAAGCGCGTGATGGATATCGGCCCGTTCATGGGCAAGTCCGGCAAGCCCGTCGCCGGCTATTTCAAGGCCTATGGCACTTATTATATCCCCGAGGCGCAGGCGAAGATGCTGCCGCTGGGGAAATAGATTTTCGACCGCATTCGCGAGAAGGATAATATATGCCGCTGATATATCTTCTTATCGCGTTCATCGCCGGGGCCGTGCTGCCGATGCAGGCGGCGATGAACGGGCGGCTGTCCAATGCCATGGGCGGGCCGCTCTGGGCCGTGGTCTATACCAGCCTGGCGGTCGTGGTGATCCTGGTGGTGTTCAACATGGCGAGCGGCAGGGCGCTGCCCCGTGTGGACGGGCTTGCCACCATCCCGTGGTGGGCATGGCTGAGCGGATTGTGCGGGGCGATTTTTCTTACCGGCACGACGTTTGCCGTCTCCCGCCTCGGCGCCGCCAACCTTGTCGCGCTGGTGATGACGGGGCAGATCGTCACCGCGATGATACTCGACAAATTCGGCCTGCTCGGCCTCGCCGCCCAGCCATTAAGCGGGCAGCGCCTGCTGGCCGCAGGCTTGATGATCGCGGGCGTCGCGCTGATCAGCGTGAAATAGGCGTGTCTGTTCTCACGGTTCCGTGGCGAGAATATAGGTCTGCCTGAGGCTGTCGATCGGCTTCAAACCCTCCTTGGTGTCCACCTGCCAGAAGGTCCAGCCATTACACGAGGGCGCGCCTTGCAGCTTGGCGCCGAGGCCATGGATCGAGCCGCTTTGCCCCTCATAGTCCAGCGACCCATCAACGCGCACGGTCGCCCTCCAGCGGCGCTTGGTGTCGCACAGGATCGTGCCGGGCGCGATATAGCCCGTCTCCACCAGCATGCCGAACGCCACCTTGGGCGCCTGTCGGGGGGTCTGCATGATGGCGACCGCGCTCTCATCCAAGGGCAGCGCCGCCTCGATCCGCTCCAGCGCCGCCTCGATATAGCTTTCCTCGCGCTCGATGCCGATCCACTTGCGGCCAAGCCTTTTGGCGACCGCGCCGGTGGTGCCGGTGCCGAAGAAGGGATCGAGCACTACGTCGCCGGGCTTGGTGCAGGCGAGCATCACGCGATAGAGCAGCGCCTCGGGTTTTTGCGTCGGGTGGACCTTGGTGCCGCCTTTTTTGAGGCGCTCCTGCCCGCCGCAGATGGGGAGCACCCAGTCCGAACGCATTTGCAGCTCGTCGTTCAGCGTCTTCATAGCGCGATAGTTGAAGGTATATTTGGCCTTCTCGCTCTGGCTCGCCCAGATCAAGGTCTCATGCGCGTTGGTGAAGCGCGTGCCCTTGAAATTGGGCATCGGGTTCGCTTTGCGCCAGATGATGTCATTGAGGATCCAGAAGCCCTGATCCTGTAGCGTCGCGCCGACGCGGAAGATATTGTGATAGCTGCCGATCACCCAGATGGTGCCGCTGGGCTTCAATATGCGGCGCGCCTCGGCCAGCCAGTCCCGCGTGAAGGCGTCATAGGTGGCGAAGCTGTCGAACTTGTCCCAGTCGTCGGTCACGGCATCGACATGGCTGCCGTCCGGGCGGTTCAAATCGCCACCAAGCTGGAGATTATAGGGCGGATCGGCGAAGATCATGTCGACACAGGCAGCGGGAAGCGCACGCATCGCGGCGATGCAATCGCCCCGGATCAGCCGGTCGGTCTCGACCTCCACTGGTGCAACGATTGCCGCCTTCGCCTTGCGCGGCTTCGTGCCGATCCGTTCCATAACACCCATATTACTACCCCCGAATAACCCTCAGAGGCCCGCATGCCCGCGAGCGGATTCCGCCGTCAAGTTCGGTAAACTTGGTTAATTTTCCGTGAATTGGATCACGCAACGAGTCTATATCGTGAACGCGCCCACATATTGAGTCGTACCGAGTCGTAACGACTCAATATATGGTGGTGTGGCGCAAAGGACTCAGGAACAGCTCAAGCGGAAAAATATTTCGCCACGGGCGCAAAGCTCTTACGATGAAGCGGCGTGGGGCCATGTTCGACTAGCGCCGCCATATGGAGCGCGCTGCCATAGCCCATGTTACGCTCCCAGCCATAATGCGGGTGCGCGAGCGCAGCCGCGCGCATGATCCGGTCCCGCACTTCCTTGGCGATGATCGAGGCGGCGGAAATGCAGGGATGCAGCGCATCGCCGCCGATCACGGCTTGCGCACTATAGCGCCATTTGGGGAGGCGGTTGCCGTCGACGAGGATATGCGCAGGGTCCGCCTTAAGCGCCTCGACCGCGCGGGTCATGGCAAGGAAGGTCGCCTGCAGGATATTGATCGCGTCGATCTCCTCGACGCTCGCCTGCCCCACGCCGATGTGCAGCGCTCGGGCGCGGATTTCGCCCTCCAGCGCCGCGCGGCGTTTGGGGCTGAGCTTCTTGCTGTCGTCGAGACCCGTGATCGGATCATCAGGATGAAGGATCACGGCGGCAGCGACCACAGGGCCAGCGAGCGGCCCCCTGCCCGCCTCGTCAACCCCGGCGATCATGAGGGAAATTTCTCTACAGGAAAGCCCATCGGGCCGTGGCCCTGCCCCAGCCCAGGCGCGGATAGGAGCGCGGCGCGGACGTAGCGACGGGCACGGGTGATGGCTTCGGGCAGGCTCATGCCTTGCGCGAGGCCGGTGGCGATGGCGGACGCGAGCGTGCAGCCGGTGCCGTGGGTGTGCGGGGTATCGATGCGCGTGTCCTGCCAGATCGTCTTGGCGCAGTCCCGCTCGATCAGGCGATCGGTCAGCAGATCTCTCGGCCCATGCCCGCCCTTCACCAGTAGCGCGCAGCCGTGGGAGAGCACAGCATCCTCCGCGCCAAGCGCCGTTAGTTCCGGTAGATTGGGTGTGGTGAGTGTGGCGATATCCATCAGGCGCTCAAACGCGGCGATCGTCTCCGTATCCGCCAATGCCGAGCCACTGGTCGCGACCATCACAGGATCGAAAACGATGGGAACGCCGGAAAGCTGTTCCAGCCGGTCGGCCACCCGATGCGCGGTTTCGGCCGAGCCGATCATGCCGATCTTCACCGCGTCGACGCCTATATCGCCGATCACGGCATCCATCTGCGCCAGCACTATATCGGCGGGAACGGGATGCACCGCGCTCACCTTAAGCGTATTCTGCGCGGTGATCGCGGCAATCGCGGTCATGGCATGGCCGCCGAGCGCGGAGACGGCCTTGATGTCCGCCTGTATCCCCGCGCCGCCGCCGCTATCGGAACCGGCGATAATGAGAACGCGTGCGATCATCCCTTATAGTGGCGGACAGTCGATGCCGGATTGTCCCGCAAAGCCTTGCCGGTGCCCGCAGTCCAGGGTTTGACTTCCTCGACGTG
>CAZLTO010000028.1:0-9533 GCA_964562475.1 uncultured Sphingobium sp.
GAAGCGGCCGTGAGACTGCGTCGGGAGGGCGGGGGGGCGGGGACGCGGAGCGGCGCCGGCGCCCCGCCCGGCAGCCGCGGGCGGACGCGGCGATGGGGCGGCTCGCCGAGGCGCTCACCGGCAAGGAAGCGGGCCAGGCCACCCGCCTCGCCTATCGCCAGCGCATCGAGTCGGACCAGATGAACGACGCAGAAGTCGAGATCGAGGTGGCGGACACCCCCAATATGCCGATGGAAATCCCCGGCATGGGCGGGCAGGTCGGCATGATCAACCTCTCGGACCTGATGGGCAAGGCGTTCGGCCAGCAGCAGAAAAAGCGCCGCAAGATGCGCGTGGCGGAAGCATGGGACAAGCTGATCGAGGAGGAGCAGGACAAGCGCCTCGACGCCGACGACCTCAATCGCACCGCCGTCCGCGACGCCGAGCAGAACGGCATCGTGTTCCTCGACGAGGTGGACAAGATCGCCGTCTCGGATGTGCGCGGCGGCTCCGTCAGCCGCGAGGGCGTGCAGCGCGATCTCTTGCCGCTCATCGAAGGCACGACAGTGGCGACCAAATATGGCCCATTGAAGACCGACCATATCCTGTTCATCGCATCGGGCGCGTTCCATGTCGCGAAGCCGAGCGACCTGCTGCCCGAGCTACAGGGCCGCCTGCCGATCCGGGTCGAACTGAAGGGGCTGACGGAGGAGGATTTCGTCGCCATCCTGTCCGACACCAAGGCGTCGCTGGCCGAGCAGTACAAGGCGCTGCTCGCCACCGAGGGCGTGACGATCGACCTGACCGATGAAGGCATCCGCGCGGTCGCCCGCATCGCCGCCGAGGTCAACGAGCAGCTCGAGAATATCGGGGCGCGGCGGCTGCAAACCGTGATGGAAAAGCTGCTCGAGGAAGTGAGCTTCGACGCCGAAAATCGCACCGGCGAGACGCTGGAGATCGACGGCGCCTATGTCGACGCCCAGCTCGCCAGCATTTCGCGTAATACGGATTTGAGCAAGTATATCCTGTAAGGCGCGATCATTTCCCTTTAGGCAGCACCACCACCGAATAGCTCTTCCTGTCCACCAGATATTTCGCCGCCAGCGCGCGGAGCTGCTCGGGCGTTATGGTGAGCATGTCGCGCGGCATCGCGTTCATCGCCCCGATATAGCGCCGGTCGAACGCCGCGCCTTCCATCTGGTTCATCCAGAAGGCGTTGCCGGTTCTGGCGCGCATCAGCAGTTGCCGCATCGGCGCGAGCACGCGCTGCAATTCGTCGTCGCTCACCGGCTTCGCCGCCAGATCGGCCGCGATCTCGCGCACCAGTTTGAAGAAATAATCGGCGCTGGCGGGCTTCAACTGGCTCAGCGCGAGGATGTAGCTCCGCCCCTTGTCGAACGCGAGCGGCCAGTCCGACGGCGCGCTGGGGCTATAGGCGACGCCATCCGGCGCGCGCAGCTTCTCGAACAGGCGATCGCTGATGATCTGCGCCAATATCTCCAGCTGATGCCCCTCGCGCATGGTCTGGAACCCCGCCCCGGTCGGCCAGGCGATGACGGCGGCGGCCTGATCGGCATCGCCGTCATGGGTGAGAACGAGCGGCGTGGCATTATGCGCCGGGAAGCGGATTTTCCGGCTGCCGCGCGGTTTCGGCAGCTCCGCGCGCGCAGGAAGCGCCCCGAAGGTCGATGCCACTGCCGCGATCGCTTCCTCCGCCTTCACATCGCCGAAAATCTGCACCTCGATCGGCCCGGCGGCAAGGATTGGCTCCCAGAACGCCCTGAACCGCTCCGGCGTCAGCGCCGCGACTTCTGCCTTCCCGGGCGTGCGATAGCGCATGTCCTTCTTGCGCAGCAGCCAATTCAGCTGATGGCCGAGCACGCCGCCCGCGCTCGTCTCCGCGCTGTCATAGGCGGCGAGCAGGCCCGCCTTCACCCGCTCAAGCGGTTCCGGCGCCCAGCCCGGCGCATAGAGTTTCGCCGCAAACAGGCGCAGTTGATCCTTGTAGTCCGCCGGACGCGTGACGGCGGCCATCTCGAACGCATCGTCGTCGATCCCGAAATCGAAACCCAGACGGCGCGCGTTGGTCAGATCATCCAGTTCGCGCTGGCCGAGCTTACCAATGCCGTTCGCTGCCAGCACATAGCTCGCCGCCCATGTCGGCTGCGCTTTCCTGGGGGACAGGTTGAGCAGCCCACGCCCGAAACGGACATTGACCCGCACCTTGCCGCTCTCGCCATCATTGGCGAACAGGGTCATTTTGACGCCGTTGCTGAACGTCACGAACTCCATGCCCATCAGGCCCGCAGGCATACGGGAAACGACTTTTCCCGGCGGCGGCAGCGCGGGAAGATCGTCCATGGTCACGCTGCTTGCCGCCAACCGCACACCGCTGGCTGCTTCCACCGGCATCTTGAGCGCAGCCGCCAGCCGGGCTTCCGCGGTGATGTCAGTCTGCGGCAGCACCAATAAAGCGCGCACCGCATCGCCGGTGAACATGCGCCGCGTCGCGTCCAGCATATAGTCCGGCGTCATGATCGGACGCGCGGCGCGATAGATATCGAGCGCGGCCTGCGCGGTGACCGTGGTTTCGCGGATATCCACAGCCGCGACGATATTCCCCGCCTGCGTGGCGCTCGCCTCGGTATCCTGATTTTCGACATCGATGGCGAGCGTCGTCTCGAAGGCACTATATTCCCGGTCGATCTCGCCCTGCGTGGCGGGCGTCGCCTTCGCATCCTCGATGGTCGCGCGAACCTGCCGCAGCGCCTCCTCCCAGCCCTTGTCCGAAGGAACGATGCCGAGGAACGTGCCATTGGCGGAACGGCTGATATCATCGACATCAATGCTCGCCTGCAAAAACGCCGACCCGGAGCGCCGGGCCGCATCCTCCAGCCGCCGGTTGATCATCTGGATCGCGACCGTGTCGGCCAGCTTGCGCTGGTTATAGACGATCGTATCGGCTTTTGGCTGCCACGGTCGCAACCAGACCAGCGACACGCTGACCGGCGCGCCGGGCTGGACGACGACGGCGCTGGTGCGCGCTTCAGGATCGGGCTTGCCGAAATCCGGCGCGGGGGCGGAGGCGCCCTCGCTCTTCCAGCCCGAGAAATAGCGTGTGACCAGCGCCTCGATCGTCTTGGGGTCCGCATCGCCCGAAATCGCGATCACCGTATTTTCTGGCCGATACCAGCGGCCATGAAAGGCGCGCAGCGTGTCCGCCGTCGCACTCGTGAGGCTCGCCGTCGTCCCGATCGGCGCATGGCTGCCCAAGGGCTGCCCGGCGAAAAACAGCGCGCGGCTCGCGTCTTCGATCCGCGAGGCCGCCCCCGATCCCTCGCGCATTTCCGCCAGCACAATCGCCCGCTCCGCCTCCACGGCGGACGGCACGATATTGGGATCGGTCATCATGCCCGAAAGGATCTTGAGGCTCTCCTCCAGCCCCGCCGGGCTGGCATCGGGCAGATCGAGCGCATAGGTGGTCGCCGTCGGCGTGGTCTGCGCGTTGCTGTCCGACCCGAAGCTGACGCCCAGCCGTTGCCAGAGACGCTTGGACTCGCCATCGGGCACGAATTTCGATCCCCGAAAGGTCAGATGCTCGATGAAATGGGCGTAGCCGGATTCGTCCTTGCGCTCGTGCAGCGAACCGGCGTCGACGCGCAGGCGGATGGAAAGCTGCCCCGGCGGCACCGCGTTGCGGCGGATCGCGTAGCGCAGACCAATGGGCAAAGTGCCGAACAGCCAGGCCGGATCAATCGGCACATCGCTGTTTTCATAGAGCCACGGGCGCGCCGGTTTCGGGGCGAGGGCAACCGCAGGCTTGGTCGCTTTGGCCTGAACCGGGCGCGCCAGCGCGGCGCCCTGCCCTCCTGCAAGCGATACGGCGGCAAGGAGGGCAAGAATGCGCGGCGCGAGGGTGCGTATCATCGCCACGGTCATAGCGGCGATTTTCTGAACCGGCACTTACAAACTGCTTTCAATGCGCCGCCATTACCCCCGTCACCCCCGCGAAGGCGGGGGTCCAGAGTCCAAACTAAAGCAAACTTGTTATCTGGATTCCCGCTTTCGCGGGGATGACGGAGAGAGAGGGCGCGAAATTTAGCGCGCGACCTTCTGCACCGCGCCCTTGTATGCGCCGACAGATTTCCTGCGGCGCGGGTGGAAGGACCGACCCTGCTCACCCTGCTCGCCCCGTTCCCGGTGCTGGCGCGGCTGCTTCTCGCGGACCTGTTGCGGGTGGGGACGCGGCGCCTCGCCATTCTTGCGCGGCGCGGGCTTGGGCAGATTGCGGACCAGTTCCGCCATGCCTTCGGGCAGCTTGCAAACCTCGCTCTGCGTGCGCGTCAGACGCTCGATCGCCTTCAGATAGCTGCGCTCGTCGTCCGAGACGAGGCTGATCGCGATACCCTCCTGCCCGGCGCGGCCGGTGCGGCCGATGCGGTGCACATATTGATCGGGATTGTTGGGAATCTCGAAGTTGATGACATGGCTGAGGCCCGAGACGTCAATGCCGCGCGCGGCGATGTCGGTCGCGACCAGCAGCTTCACCTGGCCTGCGCGAAACGCCTGCAACGCGGCGGTGCGCTGGCCCTGAGACTTGTCACCATGAATGGCGAGCGAGTTGATCCCCGCGCCGGTCAATGCGCGCACCACCTTGTCCGCGCCATATTTGGTGCGGGTGAAGATCAGCGCGCGGTCGATGTCGTCATTACGCAGCAAATGGGTGAGCAACGCCTGCTTCTCGCCCTGATTGACGAAGTAGGCGCGCTGCACGATCCGTTCCGCCGTGGTGGCGGGCGGCGTTACGGATACCGTCGCCGGGTCATTCAGGAACTGCTTCGCCAGCGCCGCGATTTCCTTGGGCATGGTGGCCGAGAAAAACAAAGTCTGCCGCTCCTTGGGAACGAACGAGACGATCTGCTTCACCGGGTGGATGAAGCCCATGTCCATCATCTGATCCGCCTCGTCGAGCACCAGCACCTCAACGCCCTTCAGGTGAAAGGCTTTTTGCGAGAGGATGTCGAGCAGACGGCCCGGCGTCGCCACCAGCACATCGACGCCCTGGGAAAGCTGCCTGATCTGCTTGTGGATCGGCACGCCGCCGAACACGGTCGCGACGTTGAGGCGCATGAAGCGGCCATAATCGCGGAAGCTCTGGCCGATCTGTGCGGCAAGCTCGCGCGTGGGCGAGAGCACCAGCACGCGGCAGGTGAGCGGCGGGGTGTGTTTCGCATGGTTCGCAATCCGGTCCAGCGCGGGCAGCGCGAACGCCGCCGTCTTGCCGGTGCCGGTCTGGGCGATGCCGCACAGATCCTTGCCGCTGAGCACGACCGGGATCGCCTGTTGCTGAATAGGGGTGGGAACCGAATAATTCTTGGCGCCAAGCGCCTTCATGATCGGCTCTGAAAGGCCAAAATCCTTGAATTCCATAGTATATATACTCAAATCAATGCGCATCGCGCACACGCCATCGTTCATGGCGCACACGCTCGGCGGGTGTCCGAAACGACCCGCGTGAATTGGGAAGCCTCATAAAGCCAGCGCAGGGTATTGGCCGGTTCCCTTGCCCTTCCGGGCCGGAACGTTCACGCCGCCAATCGCAATGAGGCCTTCTGGGCCGGTTGCCGCGCTACGGCGCATATGGCGGCGCCCTCCCAACAAAGCAAGCCTTATCCCCTCAAAACAGGATTTTGCTTGAAACAGTGCGGCACAAGGGCCACATCCTCCTCATGCTGATCGAGACCGAAAAGACCCCGAACCCCTCCACGCTGAAGTTCCTGCCGGGCCGTAAGGTGATGCAGGCAGGCACGCGCGATTTCGCGAGCGCCGAAGAGGCCGAAGCCTCGCCGCTCGCCGAGGCCTTGTTCACCCTGGGCGATGTCACGGGCGTATTCTTCGGCTCGGATTTCATCTCTGTGACGATCGCGCCGGGAGGAGACTGGGCCGCGACCAAGCCCGATGTGCTCTCGATCCTGCTCGATCATTTCTCCGCGGACATGCCGCTGTTTCGCGCGGGCACGGCGGCGGATATCGTTGTTCCGTCAGACGATGAAGCCGGTTTTGCGGACGACCCCGCCGACGCCGAAATCGTCGAGCAAATCCGCGAACTGATCGACACGCGCGTGCGCCCGGCTGTCGCCAATGACGGCGGCGACATCATCTATCGCGGTTTCGACAAGGGCAAGGTATTCTTGCGCATGCAGGGCGCCTGCTCCGGCTGCCCTTCCTCCACCGCCACCCTCAAGAACGGCATTGAGCAGCTATTGAAGCATTATGTGCCGGAAGTGACCGAAGTCCTCGCCGTCTGACCCTGTTGCAGGCCGGGCGCGAAGCCGCTAAGCGCGCGGAGCATGGAACGCAGCGTCCGCCTCCTGGTGATCGACACGGCGACAGAGGCGCTGTCCGTCGCCCTGTTCGACGGCGACACGCTGATCGGCCATCATCATGAGATTGCCGGACGCGGCCACGCCGAAAAGCTGATCCCCGCCATCGCCGCGCTGCCCGAGGGTGGACGCGCGCAGGAGATATGGGTCGATAGCGGGCCGGGCAGCTTCACCGGCATTCGCGTCGGGCTGGCGGCGGCGCGGGCGCTCGGCTTCGCATGGGGGGTGCAACTCCGCACCTATTCCAGCCTCGCGCTGCTCGCCGCGATGGCGCGGGAAAGCGTTGCGGCGGACGGGATCATCTCCATCGCGCTGACAGGCGGGCATGGCGAATTGTTCTGGCAACAGTTCGACGCACCGACGCTCGATCCGCTGATACCCCCCCTGTCCGTGCCTACAAGCGAACTGGCGCGAACCACAGACGCGCCCTTCATCTGCGGCACGGGCGCGCAGGCGCTCGTTTCGGCGCGCGGCCATGGCGAAGCGCGCGCCCTCTATCCCGACGCGCGCTCCGCGCCGCTGTTGCCCGCAGCACATAGAGGCGATGGCGTCATGGCGCATTATGGGCGCGGTGCGGACGCCGTCCCCCTTGCCGCTGGAATGGGTGCATGAAATGACCCCGTCGCTCAACGACATCGTGAAGATCCACGAATATGATCGCCCGGACCACCGCGCCGAAGCCTCTGCGATGCAGGTGATGAACGCCGCCTTCGATCCGCTCTATGGGGAGGCGTGGACGGCCTCGCAGCTCGCGGGTTTCATGAGCCTGCCCGGCGTGCACCTGCTGCTGGCGCAGCTCGATCAGGCGACTATTGGCTTTGCGCTGGTGCGCCATGTCGCGGACGAAGCCGAATTACTGCTGATCGCAGTCGATCCCAAATGGAGAGACAGGGGCGCAGGTTCACTTTTATTATCGAATTGTATCATAAAGGCACGAAAATCGGGAATTTCGTCACTCCACATCGAAGTCAGAGAGAATAACACGGCAATAGATTTCTACCAGAAGGCTGGATTCGAACAGATTCACCGTCGTCCCGCCTATTATAAAGGTAAAAATGGAACCTGTTATGATGCGCTTAGCTTCACACTGTCACTGTCGTAACAAGCAACTGTTGCTATCATGAATATTTATCCTATAAACGCCACCGGTCGATGTGGTATACAAGCCGATCGAATATAGGTCGCCATAAGAATAAGGAGAATTTACATGGACGATATCGCCGCCAAGAGCGAAATGTTGATCACGCTCACTTCCGACATTGTGGCTGCGCATGTGTCGAACAACAGTGTTGCTGTTTCGGATTTGCCGCTGCTGATCCAGAACGTGCACTCCGCGCTCGTTTCGCTTGAGAATCCCGCGCCGGCCCCTGTAGTCAAGCCAGAGCCCGCAGTCTCCATCCGCGCTTCGATCAAGCCCGATTATATTATCTGCCTGGAAGACGGCAAAAAGCTCAAGATGCTGAAGGGCCAACTGCTGACGCATTACCAGATGACGCCCGAAGATTATCGCGCGAAATGGTGCCTGCCCACCGATTATCCGATGGTCGCGCCGAACTATGCCGATCAGCGCCGCACGCTCGCCAAGAAAATCGGCCTCGGCAAATCGCGCACAGTGCGCAAACCCAAAAAATAACAACAGGCCCACAGACAGGCTATGGCAGGGAGCGCACGACTAAATCGTGCTGCTCCCTTTTCATTTCGCCCAAACAGGCTAGATTGACCGCAACAATAAACAGCCGAGCCGAGTGATATGCCCCGCAAGATCGATATCGAAGCGCTGTGCGCCGAAAAAGGCCTGAGAATAACGGAGCAGCGGCGGGTCATCGCGCAGGTGCTGTCCGACGCTGAGGATCACCCGGACGTTGAGGCGCTGCATACGCGCTCTTCCGCGATCGACCCCGGCATATCGATCGCCACCGTCTACCGCACCGTCCGGCTGTTCGAGGAAGCCGGCATATTGGAGCGGCATGATTTCGGCGACGGACGCTCCCGCTATGAGGCGGCGCCGGAATCCCATCACGATCATCTCGTTGATGTCGAGACCGGCAATGTGATCGAATTCGTCGACCCGGAGCTGGAACAGCTGCAAAAGCAGATTGCCGAGAAGCTCGGCTTCCGCCTGGTCGACCACCGCATGGAACTCTACGGCGTCGCTCTTGACCGCAAGAACTGAGATAAGAACCTATTCCGCTTTCTTGTCCCTGCGTGCGCCTGTATAGTCGGGTTAATGAATCGGCCCGTCCCTAAAAATCCCCCGCGCACTTTCCACGTCAAATCCTTCGGCTGCCAGATGAACGTCTATGACGGCGAGCGCATGGCGGAGATGCTGGACGCTCAAGGCATGACCGCCGTTGAGGACGGGGTCAGCGCCGATATGGTCGTGCTCAACACCTGCCACATCCGCGAGAAAGCCGCCGAGAAGGTCTATTCCGACATCGGCCGCCTCAAGCGCGAGGATGGCACCCGCCCGATGATCGCGGTGGCGGGATGCGTCGCGCAGGCGGAAGGGGCGGAGATCACCCGCCGCACGAAGATGGTCGATATCGTCGTCGGCCCGCAAGCCTATCACCGGCTACCGGAGCTTGTGGAGAAGGCGACGCGCGGCGAGGAGGCGCTCGATACCGACATGCCTGCCGCCTCCAAATTCGCCGCGCTGCCGGGCCGGGCGAAGCAACCCCGCCCCACCGCCTTCCTCACCGTGCAGGAGGGCTGCGACAAGTTCTGCACCTATTGCGTGGTGCCCTATACGCGCGGGGCGGAGATCAGCCGACCAGAACAAGCGATCCTCGACGAGGCGAAGGCGCTGATCGACGGCGGCGCGCGCGAGATCACCCTCTTGGGCCAGAATGTGAACGCCTGGGGCGACGACGCCGGGCGCGGGCTGCACAATCTCATCCGCGCGCTGGACCGGCTGGAGGGGCTGGAGCGCATCCGCTATACCACCAGCCACCCCAACGACATGACGGACGGCCTCATCGCCGCGCATGGCGACGTCGGAAAGCTGATGCCCTATCTGCACCTACCCGTGCAATCAGGCTCGGACCGCATATTAAAAGCCATGAACCGCAGCCACACGCGGGACAGCTACCTCCGCCTGCTGGATCGGGTGCGTAAGGTGCGGCCGGACATCGCGCTCTCTGGCGACTTCATCGTCGGCTTCCCCGGCGAGAC
>CAZLTO010000029.1:0-9426 GCA_964562475.1 uncultured Sphingobium sp.
CGCTCAAGGGGCGCATATTTGTGCTCGACGATGCGAACCCGGACCGGTTCAATCCCATCGAGTCGAACGATTTCCGCCTTAGCCTCGCCAATAGCCGGATCGAGGCGGGCGGCACCGTGCGCCTGCCAGGGAAAGACCAGACCATCGCTTCGGTCGCGATTCGCCATAGCCTTGCCGATGGCGTCGGCGATGCGACGTTCCAGGTCGATGACCTCAAGTTCGATCAGTCGCTCCAGCCCGATCAGATCACGCATATCGCGCTGGGCGTGGTCGCGAATGTCGATGGGCGAGTAAATGGTTCCGGCGAAATCCGCTGGGCACCGGACCAAGTGACCAGCACCGGTATATTCACGGCGAACCAAATGAACCTCGCCGCCGCCTTTGGCCCTGTGACCGGCCTTTCGACCACCGTGCGCTTCACCGATCTGCTCGGCCTCGTCACCGCGCCGCATCAGGAGATGCGGATCGCGCTGCTCAACGGGGGCGTCGCGGTGCGCGACGGGGTGATGCATTATGCGCTGCTGCCGGGCGAGCGCGTCGCGATCGAGGATGCGACATGGCCGTTCGCGGGCGGCACCCTCTCGATGCTGCCGACGGTGATGGACATGAGCGCCGAAAAGCCGCGCTATCTGAGTTTCCGCGTCGTCGGGCTGGAGGCGGGCCAGTTCATCCAGTTGATGGAGCTGGAGAATATCTCCGCGACCGGCACCTTCGATGGCCTGTTGCCGATGGTGTTCGATGCGGGAGGCGGGCGTATCGTCGGCGGGATATTGACCGCGCGGCAGCAGGGCATGCCGCCGCTGGTGCTCGATCATGTCGAGGGCGTCACTATTCCCTGCGACCGCGCCCGGCAGGGCGGACGGCTCTCTTACATCGGGCAGGTGTCGAACGAAAATCTGGGCCGCATGGGGCGCATGGCCTTCGACGCATTGAAGGACTTGCAATATAAGTGCCTCACCATCCTGATGGACGGCGCGCTCGATGGCGAAGTGGTGACGCAGGTGGCGTTCAACGGCGTCAACCGGGGGGAACTCTCGACCGTGCCCAAGGCGATCGCGCAGCAATTCGTCGGCCTGCCGTTCATCTTCAACATCAGGATCGCCGCGCCGTTCCGCGGCCTCATCAACACCGCACGCTCGTTCACCGACCCGTCCCTGCTGATTCGTCAGCATCTGGGCGATGGCTTCGAGCCGGTGAAGCGAAATAATCTTGCCGTTCAGCCCAACGAAAGCCAGACTATGCCATCAGGGAGCCAGAAATGATCGACGTGAGAGCCGAGAGCGATGCCGGTCGGCATATTGGACAGGCGCTATGCGCGGTGGCTGCGAGCCTGCTCATGAGCGGCTGCATCACCGTGAAGGCGCCGGACAAGCCGATCGAGATCAATCTCAATGTAAAAGTGCAGCAGGAAGTGATCGTGCGGCTCCAGAAGGATGCGCAGGATCTGATCCAGAATAACCCGGAGTTGTTTCCGCAATGACACGCAAGACCCTTTTCATCGCCGCCGCTCTCTCCGCATTGGCCGCAGGCGCGTTTCTCGCCGCTCCGGCAAGCGCTCAGGGGGTTGTCGCGTCCGCGCTCGCCGCCGGAACGGTAGGCGAGCAGTCCGATGGCTATCTCGGCATCGCTGGCACAGTCAGTCAGGATGTCCGTGACGAGGTCAGCGCGATCAACATCAAGCGCCGCGCCGCCTATACCGAACTCGCCGCGAAGCGGGGCGTAACGGTCGCGGATGCCGCCGCCGCGACCGGCTGTCAGACGCTCGCCACGCGAGTGAAGACGGGTCAGGTCTATCGCATTGGCACCGGCCCGTGGCAGACCAAGGGCAGCGGCCCTATCGCGCTGCCGGACTATTGCGCCACGGCGGGCTGAGCAGGGGCTGATATTGCGCCGCAACAGAGAACTGCGGGCCAGACCATCAGCCCGGTTGACTTGATCCTTTCCCCTTTCTAAACGGGCCGCGCCTTGACGGGTGCGGCTTTTGCGTTTCTAGCGTTGTCTTGTCCTTGGAATGTGAGGAAAGGATAGCGGAAATGGCGGAAAACGAACCCGGGCAAGACCCTGTCGGCGAAGACCCGCGCGTTGCCTCGCTCAAGAAGCGAATCGAACGCGTTGAGCAAGCCGAGCGGGTCAGGACCGGCGAGCGCGATGAACAGGCGGATGCAAACACCCGCCTCGGCAATCGGGTTCTGGCGGAGCTGATCGGGGGAATTGCCGGCGGCGCGCTGGTGGGATGGGTTTTGGACCATTTCATAGGCACGCAGCCCTGGCTCCTGCTGGTGTTCCTCTTTCTGGGGATAATCGTCGCCTTCAGGAACATTTACAGGATTTCGATGCAGCGCCCGAAGCAATGAGGGCGCTTTCGTCGCAGGATAGTATGGAATTTTAGGGGCTAAGCGTGGCAGCAGAATCCGGCAAAATCGACCCGATGCACCAGTTTGCGATCGAGCCGCTGTTCGGCACCGATCATCTCGCGGTCGGTGGCTACAATATCGCCTTCACCAACAGCGCGCTGTGGATGGTGATCACTGCGGTAGTGCTGTGGATCTTCGTTGCAGGCGGCATGAAGCGTCAGCTCGTTCCCGGCCGCTGGCAGATGGCGGTGGAGTTCTTCACCGGCTTCATCAACAAGCTGCTGCTGGAGAATGCGGGCGAAGCGGGCAAGAAATATGTGCCCTATGTCTTCTCGATCTTCATGTTCATCCTGCTCGCCAACCTGCTGGGCCTGCTGCCCATCGGCATCTTCGGCCTGCATCCCTTCACCTTCACCAGCCATTTCACCGTGACCGGCGTGCTCGCGATCATGAGCTTCTCGATCGTGCTCGCGGTCGGATTCTGGAAGCACGGGCTGCACTTTTTCTCGCTGTTCGTGCCGCATGGCACGCCGCTGCCGATGATCCCGGTGATCTTCCCGATCGAGCTGGTCTCGTTCATGGTGCGCCCGTTTTCGCTCGGCCTGCGACTGTTCGTCGCAATGACCGCGGGCCATGTTCTGCTGAAGGTGCTCGCGGGTTTCGTCATCAACTCGACCAATGCGGGCCTCGGCTATGGCGCGCTGGTCGGCATTCCCAGCTTCACGCTGATGATCGGTATCAGCGCATTGGAAATGCTGGTCGCCTGCATTCAGGCCTATGTTTTCGCCCTCTTGACGTCGCTCTACATTAACGACGCCGAGCATCTCCACTGAATTTTCAACCCCATCTGTAAGACAGAGTTTTAGAAAAGGAGTTATCATTATGGACGCAGAAGCTGCAAAGCTGATCGGTGCCGGTCTGGCTGCTATCGGTGCCGGTATGGCCGCGCTGGGCGTGGGCAACGTCTTCGGCTCGTTCCTGGAGAGCGCGCTGCGCAACCCTTCGGCCGCTGACGGCCAGCAGGGTCGCCTGTTCATCGGCTTCGCCGCTGCCGAGCTTCTCGGCCTGCTGGCGTTCGTTGTGTCGATGATCCTGATCTTCGTCGCCTAATACGCGCACGATTTAAAGGTTATGCGTGGCGGGCTCGTCTGCCCGCCCGCTCATGGTTCGATCTAACGGGACGGGTGCAATGCCTCAGATAGCCCAATTGGCCGCGACATACAGCTCCCAGATTTTCTGGCTGCTGCTGACGTTCGGTTTTGTGTTCTTCGTTGTGGGTCTGGGCATGGTGCCCAAGGTCCAGTCGACGATCGAGGCGCGCGATGCCAAGATCGCCGAGGATCTCGCCAGCGCCAAGGCGAGCTTCGCCCGTGCTGACGAGCTGGAAGAGCAGAACCGGGTTCGCGAGGCTGAGGCCCGTGCCGCCGCGCAGGCGATCGTTGCCGAGGCCAAGGCCAAGGCCGCCAAGGACACCGAAAAGAAGATCGCGGCTGAAGACAAGAAGATCGCCGCCAAGCTCGCGGATGCGGAGGCGGCCATTGCGGCGGCTTCGGCCAAGGCTCTGGCGGAGATCGAGGCGGTGTCGGCTGATGCGGCGCAGGACATGGTCGCCCGGATTTCCGGCGTCTCCGTAACCGCTGCGGACGCCAAGAAGGCAGTGAAGGTGGCATTGAATGGCTGAGGAAGCAGTGCACGGCGCCCCCGAGGGCGAAGCTCACGCCACGACCGAAGCGCATCATGCGCCTGACCCGGCGATCGGCGGCGCGGGTGGTTATATGAATGCCACCACCATCGTCAGCATCGCGATGGCGATCTTCATTCTCGTGCTGATCTGGAAGAAAGTGCCCGCTGCAATCGCCAAGGCGCTCGACGGCCAGATCGCGGGTATCCGTTCCCAGCTCGACGAGGCGTCCAAGCTGCGCGCCGAGGCCGAGGCGCTCAAGGCCGAATATCAGAAAAAGATCGCAGGCGCCGAAAAGGAGGCCGCCGCACTCAAGGGGCGCGCCGAGGAAGAGGCTGCGCTGATGCTCGCCGAAGCCAAGACCAATGCGGCGGCGCTCGTGAAGCGCCGTCAGAAAATGGCCGAAGACAAGATCGCCGCCGCCGAGCGTAGCGCGATCGACAGCATCCGCGCAAAGGCCGTCAGCGCGGCGACCGCCGCCGCTGCCGCGCTCATCGCCGAGAACCACGACGCCAAGGCCGACAAGGGCATGGTCGACAGCGCGATCAAGGGGCTCGGCGGGCTGAATTGAGCCGCGTCTGCCGGATGAGGGAATGACGAAGCGGGTTGGGTGGCCGGAACAGGCTCTCGGCCCGCTTTTTCGTTCTGCTCGTCGGCGGCAGCATCTGCCGGGTCTTGCTCTCGTTCGCGGATAGGCTAGCTTCTTCTCTTGCCGGACGAAACCGGCGAGGCGAGAGGAAGAGCTTCCATGTGTGACGAACTGACCGAGTCCGAGAACGAGGCATGGCTGGCGCGGCAGGGGATCGGCCGTCGTGAATTCGCGCAACTGGGTGCGGTAGCGTCGGCTGCCTTGCTTCTCCCCGCCTGCGCGCAGAGCAGAACGTCCGCCAAGGAGCAAGTTGCGCTCGCCTCGCGCACCGTGGCGATCGACACGGCTGACGGGACCGCTGACGCATTGTTCGTCTATCCCGAAAAAGGCCGGCATCCTGCCGTTATCCTATGGCCGGACATAGCGGGTCTGCGTGAGGCTTACAGGGTGATGGGCACCCGGCTCGCGCAGGCGGGTTATGCGGTGCTGGTCGTCAACCAATATTACCGCTCCGCCAAAGCGCCGATCGTCAATTCGCTCCTGGAATGGCGGACCGACGAAGGGCAGGCGCGGCTGAAACCGATGATCGCGGCGATAACGCCTGCCGGAACCACCTCTGACGCCGCCGCCTGTGTCGACTGGCTCGGCCAGCAGCGGGAAGTCGACACCAAGCGCAAGATCGGCACCTGCGGCTATTGCATGGGCGGGCCGTTCACGTTCCGAACGGCGGCGATCCGCCCGGACCGGGTGGGTGCGCTGGCATCGTTTCACGGCGCGAACCTTGTCAATGACACGCCCGATAGCCCGCATCTGTTGATTCCCAGCATGAAGGCCGCCTTGCTGGTCGCTATCGCGGAGAATGACGACGTGCGTGACCCTGCCGCCAAGGACAGGTTGCGCGAGGCCGCCAAGGCCGCCGGGCGCACAGCGGAGATCGAGGTCTATCCCGCGCAGCATGGCTGGTGCACCATCGACGCGCCAATCTATGACAAGGACGCCGCCGAAAAGGCCTGGGGCCGGATGCTGGCGATCTTTCAGCAGAATCTCTGAAAGCCGGGCTGGGAAATCGGCTTAGTCACTTCTACATATCCACCATGTCGTCTTCCCCGCCGCCGCATATTCCTGACCGCTTTAGTGAGGATAAAGCCGCCTATGCGCTGCGGGGGCTGGGCCAGCCGGATATAGAGGCAGGCGTCGCAGCGATCCGCGACACGGTGAAGACCCTGAGCCTGCAACCCGGCGTCTATCGCATGGTCGATGCGCGCGGCGACGTCCTCTATGTCGGCAAGGCCAAGGCGCTCAAGAACCGCGTCACCAATTACACGCAGATCATGCGGCTACCCAAAAGGCTCCAGCGCATGGTGGCGCAGACCCGCTCGATGACGATCGTCACCACCAGCACCGAGGCGGAGGCGCTGTTGCTGGAGGCGCAGCTCATCAAGCGCTATCGCCCGCCTTATAATGTGCTGCTGCGCGACGACAAAAGCTTTCCCTATATCCTCGTGCGGCACGATCATGACTTTCCGCGCATCCAGAAGCATCGCGGCGCGCGCAAGATCAGCGGGCGCTATTTCGGCCCCTATGCCAGCGGCGGGGCGGTCAACCGCACGCTGAATGCAATGCAGAAATTGTTTCTGCTGCGGAGTTGCACCGACAGCTTCTTCGCCAACCGCTCCCGCCCCTGCCTGCTGTATCAGATCAAGCGATGCTCCGCGCCGTGCGTCGGGCGGATCGATACGGATAGCTATGCAGAACTGGTCGCGGACGCGGAGGCGTTTCTCGCCGGCAAGGGCGGCGGCGTGCAGGCCAAGCTTGCGGAGCAAATGCAGGCTGCGTCCGAGGCGATGGACTATGAGCTGGCGGCGGTGTTCCGAGACCGGCTTAAGGCGCTCACCTTCGTGCAGACCCATCAGGCGATCAATGGCGAGGGGCTGGAGGATGCGGATGTGTTCGCGCTGGCCTCGCGGGGCGGCGCGATGTGCATCCAGGCGTTCTTCATTCGCGGCGGGCAGAATTGCGGCAGCCACTCGATCTTCCCCGTGCACACCGCCGAGGTTGACGAGGAGGAGGTGCTACTGGGTTTCCTCGGTCAGTTCTACGAGGAAGCACCGCCGCCGCCGGTGGTCGTGCTGGATCGTGCGCTGAAAGAGGGAGAGCTGGTGGCTGAGGCGCTGACCGTCAAAGCCGGGCGCAAGGTGCGGATCGAGGTGCCCCGTCGCGGCGGCAAGGTGAAGCTGGTCGAACAGGCGCGGCGCAACGCAGCCGAGGCGCTGGATCGGCGGCAGGCGGAAAGCGCGGGGCAGGCGAAACTGTTGCGCGGGCTAGCCGACCTGTTCGACCTGCCCGAACCGCCGGAACGGATCGAGGTTTACGACAACAGCCATATCCAGGGCAGCCATGCGCTGGGCGCGATGGTCGTTGCCGGGCCGGAGGGGTTCCGCAAGAACGCGTATCGCAAGTTCAACATCAAGAACCCGGAAACGCAACCGGGAGATGATTTCGCGATGATGCGCGAGGTATTTACACGGCGCTTTGCCCGCGCACAGGAGGAAGACCCGGACCGGGAGAAAGGCGACTGGCCCGATCTGGTGTTGATTGATGGCGGCAAGGGCCAGCTTTCCGCCGCGCGTGCGATGCTGGAGGAACTGGGGGTCGAGGATGTGCCGCTGGTCGGCGTCGCCAAGGGGCCGTTTCATGGCCGCGACGGGCGCGAAATCTTCCATCTGCAGGATGGGCGCGAGATCAGCCTGGCCGTCAACGATCCGGTGCTGTTCTATGTCCAGCGCCTGCGCGACGAGGCGCATCGCTTCGCCATCGGCGCGCACCGGCAGAAACGCAGCAAGGCGATCACCACATCGTCGCTGGACGAGGTTCCGGGCATCGGCCCCGCGCGCAAGAAGGCGCTGCTGATGCATTTTGGCACCGCCAGGGCGGTGAAGGATGCGCGCCTCGAAGACCTTCAGCGCGCGCCGGGCGTCTCGGACAAGGTGGCGCAGATGATCCATGATTATTTTCATGGCGATTGATTGCTGCGATGCAGCATGGCCTCTTTGCAAAGCGTTTCAATGCCGTTATGACTGGAGACATGGAAGAGAAAATGACGATATTTGAGGCAATCGCGACTCAAAAGGCCATCACATCCATTTATAATCGTGGTCAGGTCATTCTCGCGCCGCATATTCTCTATACCAAGAATGACGCGCTGCACATCGACGCTGTGACGCTGGAGCGTGACGGTCAACCGCCGCGCGAGGCCAAGATCGGCACCTTCAGGCTCGACGGGCTCAAGGACGTTGCGCTCAGCGAACGAAACTTCGCCATATCCGAACTGTTCGATGCCAATGATGCCAAATATGCCGATGCGACCCTGTTCAAGGTGGAGGCGGAGCCCTTAGCGGGCTGAGAGCTTGATCCGCTGCTGGCGCGGACGGATGCAATGGCCTATCCTCCGCCCGGACCTGCGGCATCAACGGAGCGGACACTGGCCAGCCTCACGACCCCGGCGATCATCTGCTCGATGCGCGCGCATGGCGAGCATGGCGCGGTGGTGCGCGCGTTGACGCCGGACAACGGACTAATGGCGGGCTATGTGCGCGGCGGGCGTTCGCGCAGTATGCGCCCGGTATTGATCCCCGGCAACCGGGTGGAGGCGGAGTTTCGCGCCCGGACGGCGGAGCAGCTGTCGTCGCTTGTCGTTGAGTTGTCGCACAGCCTTGCGCCGATATTGGCGGAGCCGCTGCCTGCCGCAGCGATCGACTGGGTCTGCGCGCTTACCGACGCCGCGTTGCCTGAGGATAATGCCTATCCCGCGCTCTATGAGGCATTGGGCGGAGTGCTCGATGCGGTCGAGGCGGCGCCCGCCGCGCGCGGATGGGCGGTGGCTTTGGTGCGTTACGAACTGCTGCTGCTCTCGCGCCTCGGATTCGGGCTGGACCTTTCGGGCTGCACGGTGACCGGCGCAGGGGACGAGAGCCTCGCTTATGTGTCCCCGCGCACCGGCATGGGAGTCAGCGCGTCGGGCGCTGTCGGATATGAGGCGAAGCTGTTGCCGCTTCCCGCTTTCCTGCGCGATAGCGGGATGGCGGCTGAGTGGGACGATATACTTGCCGGGCTGGCGCTCACCCGCCATTTCCTCGAACGCTCGGTGCTGACGGAGCGGCGCGCAGATATACTTGCCAGCCGCGACCGCCTTGTCGACCGGCTCAAAAGAGCGGTTGCGTGAGGGTCGCTTCCGCCTCTATGGCGGCGCCAGCAAAATTCATCATTCGGAGCTGAAATGGGCAAGCTGGTTGCGGTATTGGCGGGAGACGGCATCGGGCCGGAAATCATGGTGCAGGCGCGCCGTGTGCTCGATGCGCTTGATCTGGACCTGCGCTTCGAGGAAGGGCTGGTCGGTGGCGTGGCCTATAAGGCGAAGGGCCATCCGCTCCCGCCGGAAACGCTCGATGTGGCGAAGCGCGCGGATGCGATCCTGTTCGGCGCGGTGGGTGATTTCGATTGCGACCATCTGGAGCGGCATCTGCGCCCGGAGCAGGCGATTCTCGGCCTGCGTAAGGAGTTGGTGCTGTTCTCCAACCTGCGTCCGGCCAAGGTGTTTCCCCAGCTCGCCGGTGCCTCCGCGCTGAGGGAGGAGGTTGCCTCCGCAATCGACCTGCTAATCGTGCGCGAACTGAACGGCGATGTCTATTTCGGCGAGAAGGGCATGCGCACAACAGCGGACGGCCTGCGCGAGGGCTATGATGTGATGTCCTACAACGAGGCCGAGGTGCGGCGCATTGCGCACAGCGCCTTCAAGGCGGCGC
>CAZLTO010000030.1:0-8703 GCA_964562475.1 uncultured Sphingobium sp.
GGCTATACCCGCATGACGGGCGCGATCGACGAGCATCTCGCCTAACAGGGGCTGGGCCGGGCGCACCACCGCGTGCTCTATTTCTTCGCGCGTCAGCCTGACCTGATCGTGAGTGATCTGCTCGCGCTGCTGGCAATCGCCAAACAGTCTTAGGGCCGGGTGCTCAACGAGCTGATCGAGCGCGATATGGTCGAAACCCGGCCGGGCGTGCGCGATCGCAGGCAGAAGCAACTGCGCCTCACCGCCAAGGGCGCGGCGCTGGAGGCCGAATTGTTCGAATCGCTGCGCTCGCGCATGGCGGCGGCCTATGTGCAGGCGGGGCAGGGCTCGGTCACCGGCTTCTGGCAGGTGCTCGAGGGACTGATCCCGCCCGAAGACCGCAAGATGGTGTTCGCCCTGCGGGGCTGATTAACCGGCCGCGAGACGCTCCAGCTCCACGCCGCGATCCGCGGCAGCGCGCATCATCTCGGTGAGCAGCGTAACCAGCCGCCCGCCTTCATCGAGCACATCCAGCCCCTCGCGGGTCATACCGCCCTTGCTTGCGACCCTGTCGGCAAGGATGGCGGGGGATTCGTCCGCCTGGCCTGCAAGCGCCGCCGATCCCTCTACCGTTGCGAGCGCGAGCCGCGCGGCCTGCGCCGCATCCAGCCCGAGCGTCGTTGCCGCCTGCGAGAGCGCATCGAGGAAGCGGAATACGAACGCCGGACCACAGCCGGTCAATGCGGTGATGAGGTTGAACTGCGCTTCGTCGGCGATCCGCTCGACAAGGCCGAGCGGCGATAGCAACGTCTGCGTATCCTCGACCGCAGCACTGGCATCCGCATAGAGCGCCACGACCCCTTTGCCGAGCGCCACCGGCGTATTGGGCATGATCCGCACCATGTCCGCCCCTTCGCCGAGCGAGGCGCGCAGGCTTTCCACCGTCACGCCCGCGAGCATGGAGATGATGAGCCGTCCCTCGCCCAGAAGCGGCGCGAGCACAGGCGCTATATCGGGCAGGGATTGCGGCTTCACGCCAAGCACGATCACCGCCTCGGCGGGCAGGGCATCGGGAAGCGCGGCGACCAGTGTTACGCCGGGTGCGGGCGGCGCGTTCCGGCCGGGATCGACCACCGTAACCGATGCAGGATTTAGACCCGCCCCGAGCCAGCGTGACAGGATCGCGCCCGCCATAGTGCCGCAGCCGATCATCACCAGCGGACGCGAAAAAGCTGAAAGGGTCATGGCGGCGACTTTACGCCTCGCCGCGCGTTTCGATCATGCTGGCGGCGATGGCCTCCGCAGGCGACTTGCCGCCCCAGAGCACAAACTGGAACACCGGGTAGAAGCGCTCGCACTCGTCGAGCGCGGCCTCCACCAGCAGTTGCGCCTGATCGATCGTCAGCGTCTCGCCGCCCGCGAGCAACGCGCCGTGGCGGAACAGCACGACGCCGGTCGACGACCACATCTCGAAATGGCCGAGCCAGAGCTGTTCGTTGATGAGGCCGATCGCCTCGTAGATGGTGCCGCGCTTTTCATCAGTCACGCGGATGTCGGGCAGCACCAGAAGTTGCAGAACCTGATCTTCCTCGCGCCAGATCGCGCGGATCTCATATTCTGTCCAGCTGCCCTGCGTGGTCGCGGCGATCTCGTCCTCGCCCGCATGTTCGTATGACCAGCCGTTCGCCTCAAAATAGCTGGCGAGCATGTCGAGCGGCTCGGCATCGTGGTCATGCTGCTCGAATTCGTCGTTTTCCATCATTGTCCAGATTTCATCCCCGGCCTTGTCTGTACAGTTATATCATCCTGTCCTGCCGAAAGACACTGGCAATCTGTGGAGAAATCTGTGGATAGAGTGTGGAGAAATGGGACAGCTTTAGAGCATCGTGCCAAAAAGTGGAAACCGGTTTTTGGCAATAGCGATGCGACAACAGATAATTAGAGTGCGCGTCCCGCGTCAGATTGAACGCAGCGCGCTCTAGGCGGTCTTGGCAGATTTCTTAGGCCTTCCGACGGTCGAAGCCTTTTTGGCGGCGGGAGCAACAGGCGCCGCGCCCTTTTCCAGCGCATCGAGCCGGGCCTTCAGCGCCTCCGTCTCCTCGCGCGCGGCGGCGGCCATCGCCTTCACGGCCTCGAACTCCTCGCGGCTCACGAAATCCATGCCGTTCATCCACTGCTTTGCCTTTTCGCGCGCATTGGCCTCGAACTCGCGCCCCACGCCCGCAAGCGTGCCCGCCGCGCCGTTGATGATGCGGCTCAGGTCGTCGAAGAAACGGTTTTCGCTTTGCATGATGTCCTCGGGGATTCGTTCCAGGCTGTCAGATATGGGTGCTGAGGCCCGGCCCGACAAGGTTGGCGGCATTGGGATTGAGCGTATCGATGCTGAGCGTCAATATGCCGGCGAACACCAGCCAGCCGAGGTAGGGCAGCATCAATAGCGCCGCGATCATGCGGATGCGCGCAAACAGGATCGTCGTCAGCGCCGCCACCACGAAGATGAACACGATCAGCAACAAGGATTCCGGCACCATGTGAAAGCGGAAAAACAGCGGCGACCATGCGTAATTGGCGGCCAACTGGATCAGGAACAGCAGGATGGCAAGTCCGCGCAGCTTCGCGCCGCGCGCATGCAGGATCACCGCGACGGCAAGGCCCATCAGTATATAGAGCACGGTCCACGCCGCACCGAATACCCAGCCTTCGGGCATGAAGCTCGGCTTTGCAAGGCCCGCGAACCACAGATTGCCATAGCCGCTGTTGCCGATCTCGCCGGAGAGGAAACCCAGAAAGACGATCGCCGGAACCGTGAACAGCGCCCAGCGCACATAGGACATGCGAAGCTGGCCCTGCGATGCTATTTCATTCATCCCACACAGTCTTTCCGCCTGTATATCCGTTCACCGCGCGCAACCGTCATGCCGAATCCCGGAATGGCCGCAGAACGATAGTGAAAAGATTTTCGCTGCATCGCAAGATGCTCGACCCACCCCATCCCGTCAAGCGCCCCGTTATGATGCAGTTTTTGGGTTCGGCGCCAGCCCTCTCCGAAACGCCATGTTTCGGATCAAACCCTCGAAGCCGCGATCAGAAACTCGACATTGCCTTCCGGTCCGGTGATCGGGCTTGGTTCGATTCCTTCAACCTCCCAGCCTTTGCACTCCACCCATGCGCGCACCTCAGCGCACACGCGCCTATGGATCGCGGGATCGCGCACCACACCGCCCTTACCGACTTCCTCGCGCCCGGCCTCGAACTGCGGCTTGATGAGCGCGAGCAGGCGGGCATTCCTGGCAGCAAATTCCATCGGTCGCTCCAGCACCTTGGCGAGCGAGATGAAGCTCGCATCGCAGACGATGATGTCGATCGGCTCAGGGATATGTGTGGGTGTGAGGATGCGCGCGCTGGTCTGCTCGTGCACGATAACGCGGGGATCAGAGCGCAGCTTCCACGCGAGCTGGTTGGTGCCGCTGTCGACCGCATAAACCCGCGCGGCGCCATTGGTGAGCAGCACATCGGTGAATCCGCCGGTGGAGCTGCCGACATCTAGTCCCACCGCGCCGGTAACGTCCCAGCCGAAATGCTTAAGACCGTGCGCGAGCTTGATCCCGCCGCGCGAGACCCAGGGATGATCGCGCCCGCGCACCTCGAGCGGGGCATCTTGCTCAAGCGCCTGCCCCGCCTTCTCGATCTTTTTCTCGCCGCTGAAGATGAGGCCGGCGAGGATCAATGCCTGCGCCCGCGCGCGGCTTTCGACGAGGCCACGCTCGACAAGGATCTGATCGACACGCGCCTTCGCCATCTCAGCTCTTGCCTTCGGCGCGCGCGACCAGCATCGCGGGGGTGAGGATCTGCGGCAATTCCTGAGGCTCTTTGCTTCCCGCCGGATACCAGAGGTAAAGCGGCACGCCCGAGCGGCCATGCGCCTCAAGGAAGCGGGTAATAACGGGATCACCATTGGTCCAGTCGCCAACGATCACGCGCACCCCGGCCTTGTCGAACGCCGCACGGACCTCGGCACGGTCGATCGCGCCCGCTTCGTTGACCTTGCAGGAGAGGCACCAGTCAGCGGTGAAATAGAGGAACACTGGCTTGCCCGATGCGCGCGCTTCGGCCAGGGCAACCTCGCTGAAGCTGTTGGCGGAGGCGGTGCGGGCGCTCTCGTCTGCCTGCCGCAGACCCGCGATGCCCAGCCCAGCGATGCCGACGAGGAGCGCCGCCGCAATCACCCCGGCAAAGCGCGCACCTTTCGCCTGAGAGCGCCCAAGTTGCCACAGCACCAGTACGACCCCGGCTGCAACGCCAAGGCCCACGCCGAGACCCGCCATCCCCGTCTGCCGCCACAGCAGCCAGACCAGCGCGGCGGCAGTGAGGCCCATTGGCAGGCTCAGCCAGCGCTGCACCCGCTCCATCCATGCACCGGGACGCGGCAACAGGCGGCGCAGCGCGGGAACATGACCCAGAAGCAGGAACGGCAGCGCGATGCCGATGCCCAGCCCCGCGAAAACGCTGAGCGCCTGCGCCACGGGCAGCACCAGCGCCGCACCCAGCGCCCCCGCCATGAACGGCCCGGTGCACGGCGTTGCGACGAACGCCACCAGCACGCCGCTCCAGAAATCGCCGACGAGGCCGCGCCGGGTGGCGAGGCTGCCGCCTATCTGCAAGGCCGCCAGCCGCCAGATTCCCAAAAGCTCCAGCGTGATGGCGATGCTCAAGGCCAGCAGCGCCAACACAACCGGCGGGCTTTGCAACTGAAACGCCCAGCCGATGCTCGCGCCACTCGCACGCAGCGCGATCACCGCGCCGCCCATCCCCATGCACGCGATCATCACGCCCGCCGCATAGGCCCAGGCCTCATGCCGGGCGGTCGCGGGGCTGGTCGCGCCGCGCAGCAGGCTCATCGCCTTCAGGCTCAGCACCGGGAAAACGCAGGGCATGATGTTGAGGAGGAGGCCGCCCGCGATCGCGCCGCCGAGCGCGAGCAGCACGCCGCGCCAGTCGCCCTCGCCGCGCGGTTCCGGCACCGCGCCGGGTCGGGCGAGGATCTCCAGTCCCTTGTCCTGGCCGATTTTCAACACGCCGTTCGCAATGCCGTCCGCTGGCGCCGCCAGATCGGCGACCGTGACGATCAGCCGGTCGCCCTCGCGCGTGAAGCTCTGCGTGCCTGCATAGCTTTTTGCGCCCGGGTAGGCGGGGAAGAAATGCGGCTCATCGAGTGGAGCGGCGGCGGGGTAGGGAATCGAAAGGCGCAGCCCGCCAGCTCCATCGGCGGCAAACAGCGCCTTCCCACCCAGCGGCCTTGGCAGCGCCCTGCGATAGGCATCGAAGCGGGCGCGGTTCTCCGGTTCTCCCGCCGCATTGCGAGCAACAACCAGTTCCAGCGCGAGGTCCGCCTGCTCCGGTACACAGATTGCGTCGGTGCAAGCCAGCCATTCGAGGTGCACGCGGATGGGCAGGCGCGTGCCGGGGGCCGCGCCCTGCGGCACATGCAGCTCCGTCAGCACCGCATATCGTCCCTCGTAGACATGGTTCATCAGGCCCGAAACGAGCAATGTCTGCGGCACCGGATAGCGCAGTGGCCCGACCGTCATGCCGACGGGCAGGGTCCACTTCGGCTCGATCGGCTTGCCCGCATCGCCGGGATTCAGCCAATAGCCGTGCCAGCCTGGCTCCGGGTTCATCACGAAGGCGAGGGTCACGGACTGGCCTGCGGCAGGACGCACGGTTTCGGCCTGCAGCGATGCGGCAATGTGCGGGCGGGTGGTGGTGGTGCCGGGTGGACCCAGTTGTGCATAAGCAGTGTTGTGCAGAGCGATGAGCCCCGCAAGCCACAGCAGCAATCTCAGCAATCGGCACATCCGGTGGACCCTTCCGCCTAGCGGCTAGGCGCGCGCAAGGCGCTCGTCAAGCGCCCGGGTCATAGGAAAGACCCGCCCCTGGTTTGTAACCATAAGGCGGGTCTCCAATGACCCCGTGCAGGCGGGCCAAATGACCGGTTGAGAGCCCGATCAGCTCAGATAATGCGCGGTTGTATTTGCGGCGACGTCTTCCGGGGTGACGCCGGGCGCCAGCTCCAGGAGCTTGAACGGGCTGTTGTGGTCCGGGCGCGCGAACACCGCGAGATCGGTGATGATCATGTCGACCACATTCTTGCCGGTGAGCGGCAGGGTGCAGGCGGGGACGAACTTCGAGCTGCCGTCCTTGGCGCAATGCTCCATCACGACGATGATCTTCTTGACGCCCGCGACGAGGTCCATCGCCCCGCCCATGCCCTTGATCATCTTGCCGGGCACCATCCAGTTGGCGATGTCGCCGCCTTCCGATACTTCCATCGCGCCCAGCACGGTAAGGTCGATATGCCCGCCGCGGATCATCGCGAAGCTCGCCGCGCTGTCGAAATAGGCGGAGTGGGGCAGCTCGCTGATCGTCTGCTTCCCCGCGTTGATGAGATCGGGGTCCACCTCGTCCTCATAAGGGAAGGGACCGATGCCGAGCATGCCGTTCTCGGATTGCAGTGTTACCGTCATGCCTTCCGGCACATGGTTCGCCACCAAAGTCGGGATGCCGATGCCGAGGTTCACGTAAAAGCCGTCCTGCAATTCCTGCGCGGCGCGAGCGGCCATCTGGTCGCGGGTCCAGCCCTTGGTGAGCCCATCATGCGTGGTCATTATGCGGCCTCCCTTTGACGAACAGTGCGGAATTCGATCTTCTTGTCATAGGGCGCGCCGACGATCATGCGCTGGACATAGACGCCGGGCAGGTGGATGCTGTCCGGGTCGAGCGAACCCGCCGGAACGACCTCCTCCACCTCGACCACACAGACCTTGCCGCACTGCGCGGCGGGCACGTTGAAATTGCGCGCGGTCTTGCGGAATACGACATTGCCGGTCTCGTCCGCCTTCCACGCCTTCACCAGCGAGAGATCGGCGAAGATGCCACGCTCAAGGATATAATCCTGACCGTCGAAATTCTTCACTTCCTTGCCCTCCGCAACCAGCGTGCCGACGCCTGTCCTGGTATAGAAGCCGGGAATGCCCGCGCCGCCCGCGCGCATCCGCTCGGCGAGCGTGCCTTGCGGACAGAACTCGACCTCCAGCTCGCCGGAGAGATATTGCCGCTCGAACTCCTTGTTCTCGCCGACATAGGAAGAGATCATCTTCTTCACCTGCCGGGTGCGGAGCAGCTTGCCGATCCCCTCATTGTCGATGCCTGCATTGTTGCTGGCGAAGGTGAGGCCGGTGACGCCGCTGTCGCGCACCGCATCGAGCAGGCGCTCTGGCACGCCGCACAGGCCAAAGCCGCCACAGGCGATCAGCAGATCATTCTTCAGCAGCCCCTCAAGCGCCGCCTTCGCATCGGGATAGAGTTTCTTCGACATGCAAATCCTTCCAGTGCACGGGAATAAGCTCCTCTAGGCACCCCTACCCATCATTACCAATTATTTGTTTTTTGTGATATTCATAAGTAATGTCTATCAGTAGAATCGCACTCTACCATCTCGAAACGCTGTTGTGGATAGCGCGTTTGGGAACATTCGGCGCGGCGGCGGAGCGACTGAACACCACCCAGCCCGCCATCTCCGCCCGGGTGCGCGAACTGGAAAATCTGGTGGGCAAGCAGCTGTTTCGCCGCGAGGGGCGGACGATGACGCTCACCCCCGCCGGACGCCAGCTGGTGCGGGAGAGCGAGCCGCTGGTGGCCCGTTTTCAGGACATCATGCAAGGTGCGAGCAGCATTGCCGACTCAGCCGGGATTGTTCGCATCGGTGCGGGCGAGATCGCGGCGGCGAGTTGCCTGCCCGGTTTCGTTGCCGATTTGCAGCAGGAGTTGCCCAATGTCTCGCTGGAGATCGAGATTGCGCTGACTGCGGATCTCATTCAGCAGATATTGACCGGCCGGACGGACCTTGTGTTCGGCGCGGGGCGGATCGCCCATCCGGCATTGCGGACCACCTCCATCGGCACGGTCGATCTGCTGCTGCTCGCCAGCCCGGCGACCGTTGCGAAGTTGAAGGCCGGGGGCAATGCGGGCAGCGTGCCGATCTGGTCGCTCTCCAGCCATTCGCCGCTCTACCAGATCATGAAGGAGGCGATTGCCCGCGCCGGTCTCGCCTCGCGCATGGTCAACCTCTGCAACAATGCACGGATGATGATCGACATCGTGATGGCGGGCGGTGGCATCGGTATTTTCCCGAGTTCGATGGTGCAGCAGCCGCTTGCCGAGGGCCGTCTGGAACCGATACCGGGCGCGACGGATATTCCTCCTGTCGAATTTCAGGTCGCCATCCGTGCGGCGGAGATGGACCCGCTGATCCTGCATATTTTTGAGCGTGCGGGCGGGCTGGATATCAGCGAGCTGTCATTGCCCGCTGTCGCTATGGCCTGAATATGCGAAAGGCCGCTCCCTGCGGGAACGGCCCTCGTACACTATAGCTGCGCTGTCAGAGCTTGTTGCCCATCGCGCCCTTGACGCTGCCCGAGAGCTTCTGGGCCTTGCCTTTCAGTTCCTGCGCTGCGCCTTCGCCGCGCGTATCGGGGTTCGCGCTCTGCTGCTTCATCTTGCCGATGGCCTCGTTGGTCGCGCCTTTGGCTTTGTCGATCAGTTCGCCCATGATGCTTCTCCTTGGCTGGGGGGTGCAGGAGAAACGGCTGAGAATTGGGTGCGTTCCGCACAATGCGATGAGGCGTTGGCGGGCGCGATCAAGCGGTGCTGGCGTCAGATCGATCC
>CAZLTO010000030.1:8713-9397 GCA_964562475.1 uncultured Sphingobium sp.
GTGGGATAGTGGGTGTGTCCCGCACAGGGGGTTGGGGGTGTGGCGGGGGCGGCTAAGCGGTGTTGGCGTTGGATCAATCCGCGGGGGGGGCTTGAGGGGTCGCGGTACATGCGCTTGCCGATGCGCCCGGGGAGATAGGCCATGCGCTCGGCCTCGACGCGCGCTTTCATCGCGCGCGCCATCAGCACCGGGTCTTTCGCCTCGGCAATCGCGGTGTTCATGAGGACGCCCGCGCAGCCCAGCTCCATCGCCACCGCCGCCTCGGACGCGGTGCCCACGCCAGCATCGACCAGCACGGGGAGCGAAGTCCCCTCGACGATCAGCCGGATCGTCACCTTGTTCTGGATGCCGAGGCCGGAGCCGATCGGCGCGCCCAGCGGCATGATCGCCACCGCGCCCGCATCCTCCAGGCGTTTCGCAGCGATGGGATCGTCGACGCAATAGACCATCGGCTTGAAGCCTTCCTTGGCGAGCACTTCCGTCGCGCGTAGAGTCTCGACCATGTCGGGGTAGAGCGTGCGCGCCTCGCCCAGCACCTCCAGCTTCACCAGCTCCCAGCCGCCGGCCTCGCGCGCAAGGCGCAGCGTGCGGATCGCCTCCTCGCCGGTAAAGCAGCCCGCAGTGTTGGGGAGATAGGTGATCTTCTTCGGGTCGATATAGTCGGTCAGCATCGGCGCCTTGGGA
>CAZLTO010000031.1:0-5572 GCA_964562475.1 uncultured Sphingobium sp.
CAATGTCGACGAGATGAAGGCCTCGACCAATCCGGAAATCCAGCGCCTGCTCGGGTCTGACATCGTGATGGCGTTCGATGAATGCACCAAGAACGGCGCAACCCGCGACGAAGCTGCCTTCTCGATGGAGCGTTCGATGCGCTGGGCCAAACGCTCGCGCGATGCGTTCGATGCCGGGGCTGACCATGCGGATGAAGGCGCGCTGTTCGGCATCCAGCAAGGCGGGCTGGACGAGGGGATGCGCGCGGCTTCGGCCGAGGCGCTGACCGGGATCGGGTTCGACGGCTATGCGGTCGGCGGGCTGGCGGTGGGGGAGGGACAGGCGGCGATGTTCGGCTGCCTCGATTTCGCCTGCGGACAGCTTCCGGCGGACAGGCCACGCTATCTGATGGGCGTCGGCAAGCCGGACGACATCGTCGGCGCGGTGGAGCGCGGGATCGACATGTTCGATTGCGTGCTGCCGACGCGCTCCGGGCGCAACGGGCAGGCGTTCACCTGGGACGGACCGCTCAATATACGCAACGCCAAGCATGCCGAGGATCAGGGGCCGCTAGACCCGGATTGCGATTGCCCGGTGTGCGGAGGGGCCAGCCGCGCCTATCTTCACCACCTCATCAAGGCGAAGGAGATATTGGGCGCGATGCTGATGACGCAGCACAATATCCATTTCTACCAGTCGCTGATGACGCAGATCAGGGGGGCGATCGTCGAGGGGCGCTTTGGCGCATTCGCGGGAGATTTCCGCGCGCGCTATAGCGCCAGCCGCTAGGCGCTGTTCGCCTCCGTCCCTTGTTCCAGAACAGGAATCGTGATCGCATAGCTGCCCCGCTCATCATCATGATCGAGCGGGGTGCGCAGTTGGCGGGCAAGCCCGCTCAGCACCCGCTCGCACAATTCCGCGCCGGGCGATGAGCGCAGCGCGTCGGACCGGAACAGGGGCGACTGCATTACGCAGCGCGCCTGGGCGGGATTGTCCGCCAGCTCGGTCAGCGACAGCGCGAACCCCGCGTCCGCCCCTTGCGAGATCACTATGTCGGCCAGCTCGGCAGTCATGAAGGCGACCGGGGCCGCGACATCGAGATGCAGACACAGGTCATCGCAGGTGACCATGATGTTGAGAACCCGTTTGCTCTGGATCTGGGCGGATGTCTTGAGGCTGGCGGCGATCTCGTTCAATACGGCGCGGGCGCGGACGCCCTTCTGCTCTTCCAGTTCCGCATAATGGTTGCGCTGCACGACCGCCAACGCATCGACCCGGCGCTGGATGGAAAGATAGGCCGCCGCAGCATTCTCATCCGGGGCGGCGCGCCAGTGGAGGCTGATCAGGCTGGAGATGATCTGAAGGTTGTTCTTGACACGGTGGTGAATTTCACGCGTGAGCTGCTTCTGGCGCAGGAGAGCGTTCAGCATGTCGGTTTCGTGATGGGCGACGTCCTTACTCAGCGTATGGAACGCCTCGCCCAGCTCCCGAATTTCCCGGGATGCCACTCTCGACATCGACGGGATATGCATGATTTCCCCCGGGACATAATTTGCGACTTCCCGTCGCAGCGCGACCAGCGGCTCGATCAATATCCAGCGCACGACTAGCCATGCAAGGAAGGCGGCGGAGAACCAGAGCAGCAATGGCATCGCCAGCGCCACAAAACGCGTTGTGGTATCGCTCGAAGGGGCTTCGGAAACCGTGAGCCAGTTGGAGAGCAGCGCCGCCGCCGCAAAGGGAAGGAGCGCCAGCATCATGATGAAAAACAGGATTGCGGGCGTCCCTATCACCCATTTTCCAGCCTGCGTGGCTAGGCGAGCTGGAAGGGCTTTATGGTCTGTCGGGTTCAATTCAGACGTTTCAGCAGATCGAGCATTTCCATCGGCACGCTCTCGTCCACTGTTTGCTGGTAAACCCTGCGCAGCGCCATACCCAGATTGGCATTGTCATCTGCGTAGGGGGTCAGATCCGTCCCCTCAAGCTTCGCGCGCACGCGCGCCTGCATGTCCGAACCCGCATCAGGGTTCGCTTCGGTCAGGGAAGAGTCTCTCTTATCGGTCTCGCCTTGCTTCTCGTTACTCATCCCTGCGTCCCTTAGCGCCAAAGGGCAAATTCTCACGTCTCATTGCCCTGTCATGACGGTTTCGCGCAACCCATAAGCCAACATCGCGCAACCGCCAAGGGCACACCATAATGGTTTTCACCCTCATTTTTCACCCTCATGATGCGCCGCAAGGGAAATTATCATCTCACTACAGGAAACTATTTTTCGTCTTGTTGGTTCCATAGTTTGACCGGCAATATAATATTGTGGCTGTGCACGCAGCAGAGGGAGCAAAAACTCACATGTCACTGGGCCAGAAATTATATCCTCATCTTCCTTTCCTGCGCCGGTACGCCCGGGCACTGACTGGCAGTCAGGCTCACGGCGATGCCTATGTGCGTGCCACATTGGAGGCCATCGTCGCGGCGCCCCATGAATTTCCCGTCGATGTTGAAGCGCGCCTTGGGCTCTATCGTACATTCGGCGTGATATGGGCTTCTGCGCACCTGGAGGATGAAACGGCGCCCGCGACCGACGAGGATGCCCAGCAGGCTCTGGCGCGCGCGCGACTGGCCCGGGTTACGCCGCTGCCCCGGCAGGCCCTGCTGCTGACTGCGATGGAAGGCTTCAGTAGCCAGGAAGCGGCGACCATCATGGGAACAGAGGCATCCGATGTGGATGCTCTTGTTGACGAAGCCATGCGGGAAATCGACCGGCAGACCCGTGCCGATGTCCTGATCATAGAAGATGAACCGATCATCGCGATGGATATCGAGACCATTGTCCGCGATATGGGACACGATGTTACCGGGATTGCCGTTACCCGCGACGAGGCGGTGCAAATGGCCATGGCGCGCCGCCCCGGTCTGGTGCTGGCCGATATCCAGTTGGCGGATGATTCGAGCGGGATCGACGCGGTGAAGGATATATTGGCGCAGTTCAGCGTCCCGGTCATCTTTATCACCGCGTTCCCGGAGCGGCTGCTGACGGGAGAACGGCCCGAGCCGACGTTCCTTATTACCAAGCCTTTTCAGCGCCAGACCGTGAAAGCGGCGATCTCGCAGGCGCTTTTCCTTGACGTGGCTACCAGCCCGGTCTGAACCGGCGGCTTCCAGTGCGGGCCGCCCTGCTGTCATCCGGTTCTGATGCATGCTATGCGGAACCGGCTGATCGGTCAGGCGTTGTCTGATTGAAGCGACGAATGGAGGCGACCCAATTCGGGGTATCAGAATGTCCGAAGAGAGCCGCGATACAGAACAGTGCACGCCGATGAGCGATGACGACTTCAAGCATGAGCTTGCGGCAGTCATTCCGCATCTGCGCGCGTTCGGTCGGTCGCTCTCCGGCTCGCGCGATCTGGCGGACGATCTGGTTCAGGAAACGCTGATGAAGGCATGGGCGGCGCGAGCGCGGTTTCAGGCGGGCACCAACATGCGGGCCTGGACCTTCATCATCCTGCGCAACCATTTCCTCTCGCAAAAGCGCCGCGCCCGATTCACAGGCGAGTGGGATGATCTGACAGCGGACAGGTTGCTCGCGGCTCCGGCGGGGCAGGACATGCAACTCGAACTGGCCGATATGCAACGCGGGCTGATGCAGTTGCCCGAAAACCAGCGCGAGGCGCTGATTCTGGTTGGCGCTGGCGGCTTTGCCTATGAGGAGGCGGCAGAGATTTGCGGTGTCGCTGTCGGCACCATCAAGAGCCGCGTGGCGCGGGCGCGGGTTGCGCTGGAAGAGATACTGGAGACGGGCGCGCTACCGCCGCGGGCCAGCGGAGCAGAACAGGGAAGCGGCGCATTGAACGAGATAATGGCCGATGTCGACCGGCTGAGCGGTGCGGTCAAATAGCGTTGCTGGAGTTACCGGCGCAATCCTGATCGCTCCACCCGATTTCGTTGAGCAGCCTTTTCATGTCCTCGGGCAGCGTATGTTCTCTCGCAGCCGGAAAGATGGTCATCAATGCGCGGCCGATGCCCTCGGACCCGGCCTTTTCAGCCTTCAGGGCATTTTGCCGAGAGATCGCCGACATTTTTGTGTCTGAAAGGGTGTGCCGCTCATTCATGCTAGGAAAGACGCCGGGGCTGCGGCATTGTTCCCACGGAATCGACGAACCGTGAACCAGTGTGACCTGATGACAACAATTATTGATGCCGAAATGAAAGCCAAATGGGGCGACGCCCTTTGGCGCGCGGAACAGCATTCGCCATTCCTCTCGTCCATGATGCGGAGGCACGCGGCGGTCATGCCCAGTCTGGAGGCGGGTGAGGCGGATGCGGCTTACCAGCAGGCGTTACTCGCTGGAAAGCAGGCGGACGGCCCGGCGCAGGCGCTGCGTCTCGAACGCGGAGCGGTGGCGCTCGTGACGGGCATTGCCGATCTTGCCGGCGCGTGGGATCTGGACAAGGTCACCGCGATCCTGTCCGATTTCGCGGACACGGCCGTCGAGACAGCCATGCGGACAGCGTTTTCGGAGCGCTATCCGGGCGAGGAACTGCGCGGTTTTGCAGTGATTGCGGTCGGCACGCATGGCAGCCGTGAGCTGAATTACAGCTCCGACATCGACCCCATCCTGATGTTCGACCCGGAAACGCTGCCGCGCGGCGCTCGGGAGGAGCCTGTCGAGGCGGCTATCCGACTTGCGCGGCGCGTGGTTGAGCTGCTGTCCGCGCGCGATGGCGACGGTTATGTGTTTAGGGTCGATCTGCGCCTGCGTCCCACTCCGGAGGCGACCCCTATTGTCGTGCCGGTGGAGGCGGCGATCAGCTATTATGAGAGCATGGCGCTCGGCTGGGAGCAGGCGGCGTTCATCCGCGCACGGGTGTGCGCGGGCGATATCGAGCTTGGCAACTATTTCCTCCAGGCGATCCGCCCGTTCATCTGGCGGCGTTCGCTCGATTTCGGGGCGATCGACGCTATTCTCGACATCAGCCGCCGCATCCGCGACCATTATGCCAATGCGCAGGCATTTGGCCCCGGCTATGACCTCAAGCGCGGGCGCGGCGGCATTCGCGAAGTCGAGTTTTTCGCGCAGGTGCATCAGCTCATTCATGGCGGTCGCCAGCCGGCATTGCGGGCGGGCGCGACGCGGGAGGCGGTCCGTCTGCTCGGGCAGTGGCGCGTGATCGAGCCGGAAGTCGCCGTGCGGCTCGATCAGGCCTATGTGCTGCTGCGCACGATCGAGCATCGGCTGCAAATGGTCGACGACCGGCAGACCCATGAAATCCCTCCCAAGGCCGATGCGCTGGATAATGTCGCCCGGCTGCATGGGCTAGAAGGCGGAGACGATCTGCTGCAACTGCTGCGACCCCATGTCGAGTGGGTCGGGGCCAATTATGACCGGCTGAACCCGTTTCAGGTGGAAGAACGGCTCTCGCATGACGATCGCAGGCTGGAGGACCAGGTCCGCTCGATGGGCTTTGAGACCGTCAAGCCGATTGTCGAGCGTCTGAACCGATGGCGCAAGGGGTCGGCGAGGGCGCTGCGCAGCGCCGCTGCACTGGATGCGCTGGAAAAGCTGCTGCCAGACTTATTGCGCGGCCTCGCGA
>CAZLTO010000031.1:5582-9388 GCA_964562475.1 uncultured Sphingobium sp.
CTGCTCGGTCGGGTTCCGAGTGCCGTCAATTTCTTCAAGGTGCGTGTGGCAAACGAGCCGATCGTGAAATTGCTAGCGGATGTGCTGAGCTACGCCCCTCCGCTCGCCGAGGCATTGTCTTTCCGTGTCGACCTGCTCGATGGCCTGATCGGCGCCTCCGCACTGGAGCCTTTGCCCCGGCAGGCGGTGCTGGAGCGGATGCTCGGCAGCGGGGAAGTGGGCGACGATTATCAGATGCTGCTCGACCGGGTACGGCAAAAGGTCGGTGAGCGGCGCTTCGCGCTGGGCGTACAGGTGATCTGCGGCCAGGGGTCGGTGCTGGAGATCGGCGCGGGCTATGGGCGGCTGGCTGAGGCGGCGGTGCGGGTGCTGGCGTCCGCCACCGTAGAGGAGTTCGAGCGCACGCATGGCAAGGTTCCCGGCGGCGAGCTGGTGATCGTCGCGCTGGGCAGGCTCGGCGGGGGCGTGCTTACCTATGCTTCCGACCTTGACCTCATCTATCTCTTCACGGGCGATTTCGCGACGGAATCGGATGGTGCAAAGTCGCTCGGCGCAACCCAATATTTCAACCGTCTTGCCCAGCGCATCGGCGCGTCGCTGAGTGTGCCGACCGCCTCCGGTCCGCTCTACGAGGTCGATACGCGGTTGCGCCCGTTCGGAACGCAGGGGCTTCTGGCTGCCAGCGTTGACAGCTTCGCGCGCTATCAGCGGCAGAACGCCTGGGTCTGGGAGCATCTGGCGTTGACGCGAGCGCGACCGATTTTCGGATCGGATGCGGCGTGCTTCGCGCTGCACGCTGTCATCGACGATGTTCTGACAATGCAACGCGACGAGGCGAAACTCATCCGTGATGCCGTGAAAATGCGCCGCGACATGGCGAAACACAAGCCGCCTGCCGGGCCGCTCGACGTCAAGCTGGCTGAGGGCGGCCTTGTCGATCTTGAGTTTCTGGTGCAGGTGACGCAGCTGCGCCGCCATGTTGGCCTGCACCCCGATCTCGGTGCGTCGATCCGTGAGCTGACAGGGGAGGGTGTGTTTGCGCCCGAGCTCAGCGCCGCGCATGATTTGCTCACGCGCTATCTCATCGTGTCGCGGCTGGTCTCGCCCGCATCGACGGAACCGCCGGAGGCCGCGAGGGCGCTGGTGGCGCGCCGCTGTGGAGAGCGAAGCTGGAACGATCTGCTTGTCAGGATCGAAAAGGCGCGGCAATGCGTGGCGCAGGCGTGGGGCGATATCGTGGCCGCGGTTCCTACGGAGGAGAAATAGTTATGTTGCAGGCAGGAGACATAGTGCCGGACGCGGCTCTCGTCGATGCGGATGGTAACAGCCTTTCGTTCGGCAGCTTCAAGGGCAAGCCGCTGGTGGTCTATTTCTACCCCAAGGCGGATACGCCGGGCTGCACCAACGAAGCGAAGGATTTCACCGAACTGGCGGGAGATTTCGCTAACAGCGGGGTTCCGGTGATCGGTATATCGAAGGACAAGCCTGCAAAACTCGCCAGGTTTCGAGATAAATATGGCCTCAAGGTCATCCTCGCATCGGACGAAGCGGGCGGTGTATGCGAGGCGTTCGGCACCTGGATCGAGAAATCCCTGTATGGCCGCAAATATATGGGCATCGCGCGCGCGACCATCCTTGTCGGTGCGGATGGCGTGATCCGGCGCGTCTGGCCTGCGGTGAAGGTGAAGGGTCATGCCGCAGAGGTATTGGAAGCGGTCAAGGCGCTTGGCTGACGGCGCAGCCAGCAGCATAGCCGAAGCCTGCCGCAAAGTTCTGCTGACCGCAGACCCGCGCCAGAAGCTGATGCGCGCGCGGGCCGTGGCGCGGGGCTGGAGGCTGGGCCGGTTCGCGCATCGGTTTGATACGGAGATGCCTTCACGGCCTGCCCGGCCCGACCGGCCGGAGCTTCTGTCGCCCAGCAGGATGCCCAAGCGCGGCAAGATGGGGTCTGAGCGATCGCGTATCGCTATGCTCCATGCTCTCGCCCATATCGAATTTGCGGCGATCGACCTTGCCTTCGATCTGGTCGGGCGGTTTGGCGGGGAGTTTCCCGCTGACTTCGTGGACGACTGGCTTCGGGTGGGCGCAGAAGAGGCGATGCATTTCGCCTTGCTCGACCGGCGGTTGCGGCAACTCGGCAGCCATTATGGCGCGATGCCCGCGCATGACGGCCTGTGGGAAGCCGCCGAGGAGACCGCGCACGATGCGCTCGCGCGTCTCGCTGTGGTGCCAATGGTATTGGAGGCGCGGGCGCTCGACATCACGCCGAATACGATCGAGCGCTTTAACGATGCCGGGGATGTGGCTACGGCGCGAGCGTTAACCCGAATCATGGCCGACGAGATCCGTCACGTCGCTGCGGGGACGAAGTGGTTCATCTGGTCGACGAACCGATTGGACCTTGATGCGCCCAATCATTACCAAATGCTTGTAAACCGGCACTTTCGTGGTGCGCTGAAGCCTCCATTCAACGACTCGGCGCGTCGACAGGCCGGTTTAACGCGCGATTACTACATGGCGCTTGCCTATTAACTCTTGTCTGGCAGCCATGTTCCCGGGGACGGAATACTACCGCTGCAAACTAAAACAACCCGCCAGGTCATTGGCTTGGTGAGCTACGGGGTCGCATGTTCAAAGCTGTTGCAAATGAAGTTCAGATGGGCGGAGCGATAATGCACCGCATCGCCACGAAATGGGCGAAGGCGGCTCTGGCGGTTATGGCCTTCGGCCTTTGCACCGCCGCAATGCCTGCCCATGCCGGAACCCTGTTCGACGCCGACGACGATCCCTATAGCGACAATCTCTCCGCAGCCCACTCTGCGCACCAAGCGGGCGACGCCACCTTCGCAAACCTCTTTACGAGCTGGAAGCAGATGGACGACATGGGTTCGCTCACGCCGCGCTCGGCTGTCTATGTTCCCGTTGGTCGCCCGGTCGACAATCTCGAGCTGACCAGCAACTTCGGCGTCCGCGCCGATCCCTTCAACGGCCATGCCCGCATGCACAAGGGCATCGACATTCCGGGGCCGGTCGGTACGCCGATCTACGCCACCGCTGACGGCATTGTCAGCAAGTCCGAGTGGATGAACGGCTATGGCAATCTGGTCGAGATTTCCCACGGCAACGACACCGAGACCCGCTACGGCCATCTCTCCAAGCTGCTCGTGCAGCCCAATGAGCGCGTCTATCGCGGCCAACTCATCGGCCTGATGGGGTCGACCGGCCGCTCGACCGGCAGCCATCTGCATTATGAAATCCGCGTCGCGGGCGAGGCGATCAACCCGCTGCCGTTCGTGACGGGTTCCGAGCGTGCGATGGCCCTTAACAGCCGTTCCAACATCGCGCTCGGCGGCCCGACGCCGCGCGAGGAAAAAGCCGTCAAATAATTTATCAGGCGGTATTGGCGCTCAGGTCGTTCAGCGCGGTCTTGTCCCTGGCGCTGCCACATCCTATCTTGTCGGTATGAACGATATCACCCTCACATCATCGGCGGCCAAGCGCGTTGCGTTCATCGCGGATAAGCAGGCCAAGCCCGCGATCTTGCGCCTTGCGGTCGAGGGGGGCGGGTGCTCCGGCTTCCAGTATCGCTTCGGCCTTGCCGATATGGTCGATGCCGAGGATTGCTCTGTCGAGACAGACGGCGTGACTTTGGTGGTCGATCCCGTCAGCCTCGATCTGGTGCGTGGCGCGGCGGTCGATTATGTCGAGGATCTCGGCGGCGCTGCGTTCAAGGTGACAAACCCCAACGCGACGGCGGGCTGCGGCTGCGGCTCCAGCTTTTCGGTTTGAAACCCATCCCTACTTGA
>CAZLTO010000032.1:0-9302 GCA_964562475.1 uncultured Sphingobium sp.
GTCGTCAACACGGCGGTCGGCTATGTGCTCTACGCCGCTTTCTATCTGCTGACGCCGCTTGGCCCGCACTGGTCGCTGCTCGCCGCCTTCTGTCTCGGTGTCGTCTGGAATTACGTGACGACGTCGCGTTTCGTATTCGGCACGCGCGGCTATGGCCGCCTGCCTGCCTATGCGCTCTGCTATGCCGCCATATACGCGCTCAACGCGAAGGCGCTGGCGTGGGCGGTCGCGGCGGGCTGGTCGCCGTTGTTGGCGCAGGCGGTGCTCGCGCCACTGGCGGCGCTGTGCACCTTTGCGATCATGTCAGTCGTTCTGACCTGGCGGCGGACTGACGGCGTGGACGGACACTGACTTCGTCTTTTTCCCCTCGACTGCGAGGGAAAGTCCATGCCGCCCCGGCCATGCGCGCAGCAGGGCGGCGTTGCGCGCCGCGCCCCTGTCGATAACAAAGATGGGCGCTGGCGCACGCAGCAACGGATCGTTCAATATCGCCGCGTCATGATAATCCTTCTTGGACAGGAACACGATGGCGTTGGCGAATTCGGGTTTGTGCCGCGCCGCGTCTTCGATGGCCGCTCCGGCGGCGGCGCGCGCACTATATTTGTAGATCGCGCGCCACGGCGTGAAAATGCTGAGCGCGAACAGCATCGTGATTACAACCGTCGCAGCCACGCGCCCGTGGCTGTCCGCCATGCCTGATTTGCCCAGACGATCGGCGAGTTCCCGGGCGCCAAGCGCGGCCAGCACCACCAGTCCCGGCAGCGACGCATACCAATAGCGCGGGCCGATATAGAAAATGGCGTTGAACCAGTAGAAGAAATGAATGCCGATGATCGTCGCGACGACGATTGCCATCGCCCAAGCAAACCTGTCCTTCCGCCCCCATGCCAGCCAGAACCAGATCAACAGCAGCGACCCGGCCGACCATCCGAACAGCTCGACATTGAGGGCGCGGACGCCATCGATCAGATTGACAAGACCTTCGAGCGGAGAATGCCCCGGCCACACATCGATGGTGGACCATTCAGGCGGCGGGCCGACATGCGGGCCAAAACCGAAGTCGTTGTGCGTGCTATGCCATACCTCGGTCAGATAGGCTGCAAGGGGCGCGTGGAGCGGATCGCCGGTGAAATGGGCGTTGTAAAGCAAGAGAAGCGCGCCCGTCGCCATACATCCCAGACCAAACGCGGCGACCACTAGCCAGCCGCGCAGCCGCACCGCGCCGAGCAGCCACAGGCCGGAGAGGACACCGACCACAACGCCCTCAAGCTGGCGGTTGACGAACAGCCATCCGAGCAGCAGACCCGCCACGAACGACATCGCGCTGCTCTGCTTTGTTTTGCCCTCGTCATAGCTGTCGCGACTGCTCGTCAGCAGCAGCCACGCGCCGAGGATGAGCGCGATCGAGAGCGCATGGGTCATCAGCGAGGCGGAGGTTTCGAGCAGCCAGGGCGAAGCCGCCATCATGAGCGCGGCGACGTTCGCGGTCCACCGCTCTCCCGTGTGGCGCAGCACCAGCCGGTGGAGCATCCAGACCGCGCCCGCGCCCAACAGCGGGTTGACGAGCAGCGGCACGCCCGCGGCCACGCCAAGCGCCAGCAGCGCGGGCCAGCCCGGCGCGGTCGTCGCATACCATCCTGATGGCGTGCTCTGCAGCAGATAATAGCTGAACGCCTCGGCGGTTCCCGAGGCAAGCGGCGGCGCCATCAGGCGTCCGGCGGCAAAAGTCTTCGCCTGAAACAGATAGGCGGTTTCATCCTCCACGAGGCCCATACCGCGAAAGGCCAGCCACGCCATCAGGCCCGATCCCGCCAGGACCATGGCGGCCAGCCAGAGCGGCAGGGCATTCATAGCTGCTGCGCGCTCGGGCAATCCCCGCCACAGCCGGGGCAGATCGGGTGCGGAGAGGATCGCCGCCAGCATGAAGATGTGTATGAAGGCCAGTTCGCCGCCCAGCGCCACCTTGAGAGCATAGCGCGTCGCAGGCATGAAGCCCGGCCCCAGCTCCTGCGACAGCGTTACCGTCGCCAGCGCCGAAGCAGCCAGCACGATGAGGACGCGCCCGGTGCCCAAAGCCCTGATACCGGACATCAACCCGTTGAAGCCGAACCGCCACACAAGCGTATAGACCGCAACCGCCCCCTCGCCCCCCAATATGCCGAGCATCAGGATGTCGGCGGGCGATCCGGCGTGCATGCGCAGGGCTGAGTACCAGTCCCGCTCGGTGAACCACAGTTGCGACAACCCGCCGGCGAAGAGCAGGGCGATCAGCAGGCCGGTGATGGGAGCGCCCAGCGCGGCTGCACTTCCCCCGATGAAAAACGACCAGGCGAGACCCGCCGCAAACCAGTGCGTGTCGCCATGAAACCAGAAACCGCCCCACGGCGATGCCAGATAGCCGAAGAGCAGGGCGGCGCAGAAGCCGAGAGCTGCCGTCACGCTCCGCTTTGTTGCATTGTCCGGCGCGATAAGCTCCTGCTTATCTTGTGTCATTATGCCCTGCTTGCTGCGCCGGTTTCGGCCAAAAGCGGCGGCGCGGGATCAACGTTGATCGTCTCCCGTTCGATCACCATCGGTCCGCCGCGCACCTGGCTGTGGATCGAGGTGACATATTCGCCCAGTGTGCCGATGAACAGCAGCTGGATCCCGGAGAGGAAAAACAGCGCGACGATCATGGTGGTGGTGCCGCGCGGGGCCGTGCTGTCGCCGAGAAGATAGACCCCCACCGAAATGAGGGAGAAGATGATACACAAGGCGGCGAGGCCGAGGCCGACCAGCGTGCAGATGCGCATCGGCGCGCGGGTGAACGAGAAGATGCCGTTCAGCGCCTGATCGACCAGTGCCACCAGATTATGCTTGGAGATGCCCCGCTTGCGCGCGGCCCATGTATAAGGGATGATGATCCGCCTGAAGCCGCACGAGGCGATGATCCCGCGAATATAGGGATAATGGTCGCGGTGCGCGAGCACGGCGTCCAGCACCTTGCGGTCGATGAGCTGAAACTCGCCGACATCGGGAGAGATATGGAAATCGGATAGGCCGTTCACGGTGCGGTAGAATACCCACTGTGCCGCCCGCATCAGCCCGGTTTCCTCGCGGGTCGAGCGCGCGCCCGCCACCACGTCATAGCCCTGTTCCCACAGCTTCACGAATTCGGGGAGCAGGCTGGGCGGATCCTGAAGATCGACCGGCATCATCACCAGCGTCGCGTCGCCGGTGGAATAGCGCAGGCCGTTGAAGGTAGAGCGGAAAACGCCGAAATTGCGCGCATTGACGACGATCTTGACCGAGGGGTCCTGCGCCGCGATGCCACGCAGCACCTCTACCGTCTTGTCGGAGGAGTCGTTGTCGACGAAGATATGCTCGCGCTCGTAGCCCGGAAGCTGTTCGTCGAATATGGCCTTCACCACTCTCCAACATTCGGAGACATTGTCTTCCTCGTTGTAACAGGGCGAAACGATCGTGATCTTCTTCATGCTACAACCTCGTGAAGGGGGTGTCGTCAGCCAGCTTTCCTGGCCTTCATCGCGCCGCGTTGCTCGGCGATCACATCGTCGATGATCTGGTCGAGCGAGGTGCGCGGGCGATAGCCGATGAACTGCTCCAGCTTGCGCACATCGGGGATGCGGCGCTGCATGTCCTCGAAGCCGAAGCCGTAGACCTCGCTATAGGGCTTCTTGACGATCTCGGATTTGGAGCCGGTCTTCTCCTTGATCTTTTCGGCGAGGCCGTAGATCGAGACTTCCTCGTCGTTGCCGACATTGAACACATGGCCGATCGCGTTGGGGGCGTTGAGCAACCGCGTCAGCGCCTCGACCGCATCGAACACATGGCCGAAGCAGCGGGACTGATCACCGGTGCCATGCACGGTGATCGGGTCGCCCTTCAGCGCCTGTGATACGAAATTCGGCAGCACCATACCGTAATAGCCGGTCTGGCGTGGGCCAGTGGTGTTGAACAGGCGGACGATGATGACGCGGATGCGCTTCTCGTAGGAGTAGGAGAGCGCGAGCGATTCATCGAGCATTTTGGCGACGGCGTAGGACCAGCGCAGGTTCGCGGTCGCGCCCAGCACGAGGTCGTCATCCTCGGAGAAGGGCACTTTCTCCGCCTTGCCATAGACCTCGGAGGTCGAGGCGATGATGACCAGCTTGTTGCCATTGGCCGCGGCGTGCAGGATATTTTCCGTGCCGTTGACATTGGTATGGATCGAAAGGCTCGGCTTTTCGAGGATCAGCTTGACGCCGACGGCGGCGGCGAGGTGGATCACCGCGTCGCATTTCTCGACCAGCTCCTGCACCAGCGCCTGATCGCGCACCGAGCCGATCACCATCTCGAAATTCTGATGATCCTTCGAGTTGGCGAGATTCGCCATGTCGCCGGTCGAGAGGTTGTCGAGCACGACGACGCCATGTCCCATGCTCAGCAGACGCTCGGTCAGGTGCGATCCGATAAAGCCGGCGCCACCTGTTACGAGAATTCTCATGCTATAGTCTCCAATGCAGAAATGACGTGTTGATTGCCCTTCGCGCGCGCAGCTTTACGCACAACTTCCAAATATTCGGTTAGGACGATGTCTTCTTTCCAGTTTTCTTCATATGCGGTCCGCGCTTGCCTGGCTAGCGCCTCGCGCCGGGCGGGGTCGCCGCCCACATCCGCGATCGCGGCGCGCAGGTCCGCCTCGTTCTCGAACAACAGCCCGCCGCCCTTGGCGACAATCTCCGGGAACGGGCCGAGGCGTCTGGCGATCACCGGCGTGCCGCCGCGAAACGCCTCGATCAGGATGATGCCGAAGGTTTCGTAGCAGAGCGAGGGGACGATGAGCGCGCGGGCGTTGCTGTACCAGGCGGGGAGCGCCTCCGGCTCCAGCCGGCCGGTGAAGATGACGCGCTCCATGCCAGCCGCCTCGCGGCGCAGTTCGGCCTCATAGTCTCCGCCGCCGACGATCACGAGGTCAGGGCCGTCCGCCGCAGTCCCTGAAAAGGCGGGGATGATGTCCTGCACGCCCTTGATCTTTTCCAGCCGACCGACGAAGAGGAAATAGGGGCGCGGGTGCGGCGCCGCCTCGCCGGTGATCGGCGGCATGTCCGGCAGGAAATAGGGGACGACCTCCATATCAGGCTTGAAACCAAAGGCTCTGTGCTTGTCTCGGCTGAACCGGCTCTTGGCGATGAAGGCGTCGACATGGCGCGCCTCGCGGTTGATCTTGTCGGTCAAGCGCCACAGCTGCGGGGGGCGCTTGTAGCTGATCTGGCAACGCAGGCAGGCGCGCTCCTCGCACACCTCCCTGTTTTCTTTCCATAAAACATGGGTGGGGCAGATCAGCCAGTGCTCGTGCGCCTCATAAACGCGCACGGCATGCGGGTCGCCCATCCTGAACAGCCCCGGCCCGCCGACGAGGGAGCTATTATGATACCATATCACGTCAAATCCGCCGTTCGAGAGTAACTCGTTCAGCTGAACAATATGGTTAACTGGCCGCCCAAGCTGGTGCACCAGCAGGTTGGAGAGCAGGCCCATGCCAGACTTCAAACCCACCACCGTTATGCGCGGGTCCATCTCGATCGGCGCGGGTTCGCGTCCCGCCTGCGTCACATAGGCGTCGATGTCATGGATGACCGTGATCTCGTGGCCCCGGTCGGCCATCGCAGTTGCGAGACGCCGGATACCAATTCCGTCCCCGCCGAAATTATACGGCGGGTAAAAAGTCGTCAGCATGGCGATCTTCAGCGGAATTTTATTGCTCCAGCCAGTGGGACACATCACGGCCGATCATATCTTGCAACTGCGAAATGTCATCCTTCAAAGCATTTGTTAACCACGCTTTTGCTTGCGGTGACATCTGATCACGCGAAAGGTTGCGGCGCGAGACCATGTCGCGGATTGTCCGGCGTGCGCTTTCCGGCACCACAAATGCGGCAAGGCTGGCGATGGGATTGGGGCGCATCACCAGATTTTGCAGCCATTGGTGGCGCGGCTGGCCGCCCATATTCGTCTCGTGCGCGACATCCGGCACGAAACCGGGGTCTACGCCGATAAACTCATAGATTTGCGACAGCATGGTCTTCGGATCGCCGCGATAATCCTCATAGAGGAAGATCCTGAGCTGCTCCTTCGGAAACTCGGCATGGAAGCGCGTGAGCTGCTCCGCATAACGCGGGAAGGTCGAATATTGGAACAGGGGCTGCCAATGGTCGGCGAGGCGCTGCGGCTCGGCCTTCAGCGCGGCGTCGAAATCATCCAGCGGCTCGATCATCTGCGCACGGGCATAGAGATAATGCGAAAACGCCTGCTCAATCGGGTTACGCAGCACCGCGATCATCTTCACATCGGGCAGGCGCGCCCTGATCCGCTTCGGAGCTTCCGGCGCCCAGAGATAGAGCGGCGACGCCTCACCCATCGCCATGCCCTCCGGCGCGGGGTCGAAAAGCGCGGTATAATCTTCCCAGCTATGGACCGAATTGTTGACGAACTCGTTGCCCGGACCGCGCCAGTCCAGCGGTTCGCCCTCGAACGCGAAGTAATTCGGCTCCTTGATCGCACTCATGAACCCCTGCGGGTGCTGGCGTACGAGATCGTAAAGCGCGGTCGTTCCCGCGCGCGACGCGCCAATAATCATGAAGCTTGGCTTGCTTGCCATTAGTTGTGGTGCCCCCTTAAGGCGTGCTTCGCACGCTCCGCTATGCATTCGCATCGCGATTGCGAAAAACCGGTTCCCACTTTTTCGCGCGATGCTTTAAGGCATAAGACCTAACAGGCTAAATATTCCGTTACAATTGCAGGGATGATTAGTTGAACGCACAGGACATCATTATCGGATCGGGGCCGAGCGGGCTGGCCGCGGCGAAGGCCTTGGCGGCAAAGGGCCGCGATGTGCTGATGCTGGATGCGGGTCTGAAGATGGACGAGCGCGCGCGGGAATTGCGTGCGCGGATGGGCGGCGCCGAGCCGGAGCACTGGTCCGAGGCGGATCGTGGCGCGATTGGCGCGGTGCGGCGCTCGGAAAAGAGCGACAGCATTCAGCCGTTCGGGTCCGATTTCCTGTTCCGCCTGCCGGATGAAATGGCGGCTTTTGCCGACAGGGGCGGGGTGCATGGCCTCAAACCCTCGTTCGCCAAAGGTGGATTATCGAACGGCTGGGGCGCGTCGGTGCTGCCCTATCACGCCCGCGATTTTGAGGGCTGGCCGATAGGGCTGGCCGACCTTGCGCCGCATTATCGGGCGATTGCGCCCGTCATTGGCATGGCGGCGGCGCGGGACGGGCTGGCGGATTTCTATACCGGCGTCAGCATCGAGGAAGATCGCCCGCTGCCGCAGAGCGCACAGGCCCGGAAATTGCTCGGACGGATGGAGGCCAAGAGTGACGCATTCGCCGAGCTGGGCCTGCATTTCGGCGCCTCGCGTCAGGCCATCGCATCGCCCTGCCGCGCCTGCGCGATGTGCCTCTATGGTTGCCCCTATCGCCTGATCTTCAATGCGGGCGATGCGGTGGAGCAAATGGCTGCGGAGGGCGCGCTGCGTTATCAGGGTGGGGTGATCGTGCAGGGTTTTGCCGAGCATGCCGATGGCGTCACGCTGCGCACCAGCGCCGGTAAATTCGAGGCGGAGCGGCTGTTCATCGCTGGCGGCGTGCTGCCGACCACGCGGCTGGTGCTCTCTTCGCTCGGGCTGGTCGGGCATGAGGTGGTGATCCAGGACAGCCAGCATTTCTATCTGCCGATGCTGCATCGCTGGTCGACCCCTGATCCCGCCGAGGAGCCGCGCCACACGCTGGCGCAGGCCTTCTGGGCGATCGACGATCCGGAGGTTGAGGCCCATGTCGTCCACGCCCAGCTCTATACCTATAACGACACCTATGCGCCGGACATGGCGCAGCGCTTCGGCCCGCTCGCGGATGTGGCGAAGCCGCTGATTGAGCGCCTGAGCCGCCGCCTGATCGTCGCGCAGCCGTTCCTGCACAGCGCCGTCTCGCCCTCCATCGGCGCGCGGCTGGTGGGGGACAGGCTGTTCTATCACCGGATCGACAACCCCCGCACCAAGGGCGCGATCTCCCGCGTCAAGCGGCGGATCGCCAGGGCCGCATGGGCGGCTGGGCTGATGCCGCTGACGCCACTGCTACGCCCGGGAACATTGGGTAGCAGCTTCCACTGCGGCGGGTCCTTGCCGATGCGCGAAAGCCCGATCAAGGGCGAGTGCGATGTGCTGGGGCGACCGAAGGGGCTGAAGCGCACCCATATCGTCGATGCGTCCGTGTTCCCGACCATCCCCGCGCCGACAATCACCTTCTCGGTGATGGCGAACGCGCACCGGATCGCGACTGCCGCCTGAGATTAGTTTTTGGGCGGATATTTCGCGCGGATATAGGCCTGGCAGCGGCCCAGCCCTTCCTCCGCGCCGATGCCGGGTGTGTAGAGGTGCTCGCGTATCTTCTCGTTGCCGGCGACACCGCGGGAGAGATCGAGTCGTGGGTTTTCGGCAGCAGGCATGAAGACGCGCGGGCCGGGTTTCAGCGCCGTAACTTGGGCGCGCAACTTTTCCAGCCGCGCGGTGCCGATCAGCCCGGCGGCGGTGGCGCTGGCATATTTCACAAGTGCGGAAAGTCGCGAAGGCGGCCGGGGCGCCGAAGGCTCATAAGGCGCGACTTTTTCATAGCCGATACGCGCGCCGCAGGCTTCCGCATAGGCGGCGAACAGCGCGTTCCACAGAAACGGCTGTGGCCCGGAGACGATGTAGCGTTCGGCATTCCCGCGCTCCAGTCCCGCAGCAAGGATGAAGGCGTTGACAAGGTCGTCGATATAAAGCCCGTTGCACAATCCATCGCCATTCTCCGGCAGGATCGCCACGCCACCCGCCATCTTCTCGACCAGCGCATCAACCCATTGCGGCGATCCGGGACCATAGACGATGGTGGGTTGCAGGATCACGGCGTCGAACTGCCCCGCTGCGACGCGCGCTGCGATATCCCGCTCCATCGCGCGCTTGGCGATCTTGTAGTCATGCCCCGGCCCGTCGCACGGCGAGGCTTCGGTCACGTCTTTCACCGGCCAGTCATCATAGACCGCGATGGAGCTGGCCTGCACCAGCATCGGCACTTTCGCCGCCGCACAGGCATCCGTGGTTTTGGTATAGAGCGCGATATTGTCTCGGGCGGAGCGACGGAAATCATAAGCGAGGTTGAACACGGCGCTGACCCCGGCAAGCGACTGTGGCATGTCCGCACTGGCGATAAAGCGGATATGGGGATGGCTGCTTTTCCCGATCCGGCCCCGGTCCCGCGTCGGCACGAACACCTGCGCGCCCAG
>CAZLTO010000033.1:0-9211 GCA_964562475.1 uncultured Sphingobium sp.
CTACAAGGTCACGCAGGGGCTGCTTGCCGAATTCGGCGACAAGCGCGTCATTGATACGCCGATCACCGAACATGGCTTTGCGGGCGTAGGCGTCGGCGCGGCGATGGGCGGTCTCCGGCCCGTCATCGAGTTCATGACCTTCAACTTCGCGATGCAGGCGATCGACCAGATCATCAACTCCGCCGCCAAGACCAATTATATGTCCGGCGGCCAGATGCGCTGTCCCGTGGTATTTCGTGGCCCCAATGGCGCGGCGAGCCGCGTTGGCGCGCAGCACAGCCAGAATTACGGTCCGTGGTATGCGGCTGTGCCCGGGCTGATCGTGATCGCACCCTATGACGCGGCGGATGCCAAGGGGCTGTTGAAAGCCGCGATCCGGTGCCCGGATCCGGTCGTGTTTCTCGAAAATGAGCTGGTCTATGGCCGGAGCTTCGATGTGCCGGTGGTGGACGACTATGTGCTACCGATCGGTAAGGCGCGGATCGTGCGCGAAGGCGTGGATGTAACGCTGGTGAGTTATTCGATCGGCGTCGGCATTGCACTGGATGCGGCTGAAACGCTCGCGGGCGAGGGGATCAGCGCCGAAGTCATCGACCTGCGCACGCTGCGCCCGCTCGACACCGCAACCGTGCTGGAGAGTCTCAAAAAGACCAATCGTCTCGTTGTGGTGGAGGAAGGCTGGCCGGTCTGCTCGATCGCCAGCGAGATCATGGCCGTTTGCATGGAGCAGGGGTTCGACGATCTCGATGCGCCGGTTCAGCGCGTCACCAACGAGGATGTGCCGCTACCCTATGCCGCCAACCTCGAAAAGGCCGCGCTGATCGATGCGCCCCGCGTGGTCACGGCGGCGAAGAAGGTCTGTTATATTTGAAAGACTTGACGGGCGCGGGCGGATGACGCGCGTCGTTCAGGTCGTGGTATATACGCTGCAGCTATGGACCGGGGCGGACGCGGTGTTAAAGACGCCGCTGTAATCCCGGCTATCACGCACGATCATCGATGCGAATTCGATGATCGTGGCGTGCGGCACCAGGCTCGACGTGAACAGCGGCTGGTAATCGTAAAATACCTCGACATACATAACCCCGGTGTCGTCCGGCGTGGTGACGACCTGATTGACCGGCCCCATGCCCGGAAGGTTGGTGGTGCCCTGATTGCCGTAAGCCGAGTTTACGACCTTGGCGCCACGGCATCTCTGCCAGCCTATCTTGTATTTGCCGGTGACGTTGGGATTCGCGACCGCTTCAAGGCTGGAGATGACCACGCGGCCATGCGTATAGAGGCTGAGGTTTTGCGCCTGCATGTCTGCGCCGGTGAGAAGATCGTTGATGTCCGATTCGGTCACTTGCGGATTGCCGACGCCGCTGGGCGGCACAACCCCCATGCGGGCGGCATTGTCCGCCACCTGCAGTGCGACCTGACCGACGCGCATTTTCGTGACCGTGAAATTGGTGAGCTCGGTCGCGCTCAGCATCGTGACCAGCAGGAATGGCAGTGCGGCAGCGAATTCGACGGCGGCAACAGCGCTGCGGTCCCGCACAAGGAGGTGCAGCAAGCAGGACAAGCGGCGCAAGGGGGTGAGCAGCATCACGGGCAGTTTCTTGTGGTCGCGGCAGCATATTGGGTTTGCGCGCCATAAGGCTGGTTCGCCAGTACCGTGGTCGCCTTAACTATGTTGGTGCTGGATCTGCCCAGAATCTTCCACAGCGGAAACATATGCGGGTAGGTCACGGTCACGTTATAGACCGTGATGTCTTTTGCCCCGCCCTGACCGCTGTTGCCGCCATCCCGATCCCATGTGCTGTTGTTGTTGGCGTCGGAATAGGGCTCGCCATTGTCGCAGGTGGCGTTGCTGTTGGTGTCGGTCCAGGTTTCGGCCTGCGCAGCGGCGGCTGAAGAGAAAGTCTTGTAATAGCGGCGGGATATCGCGATGTCCGAATCCACAAGCGATGTGTTGAGATCCTTGACCGCAGTCCGGATGCGCGTGTCGATCGTCGTTTGCATGGCTGCAGCCGTGCCGGATTCAAGCGAACTGTCGCGCGCTGCCTTCTGGATCGTACCCTGAAGCACGCTCTGCATATAGAGGGTGTGGGCAATGTCGGCCGATCCCATCATCAGCAGCGCGAAGACAGGAGCAATGAGCCCGAACTCTGTCGCCGCCATCCCGCGCGTATCCCGAAGGACTATGTGCGCGCGCATCAGCTTATCAGCCTCAGGTCTGCGATCTCGGCGGCGATCTGCTGGAATTTGGCGATCAGCGTCGCGGTGTTGGTCGCGTTGAAATAATGGGTGTTGGCGACGCCTGGAGCATTGGGGGTCGAGGCGCAGTTCTGTAGCCGCGTTTCGGTCGTGGCATTGGTGCCGCCGCCATAGGAGACGACCCAGAGCGTGATGTTCTGGTTCTTGATGGCGGTGCAGAGCGCAGTCAGACGCGCGTTTACGATGTTATTGGTGTTGGTGCTACTCGGGGCATAGCTGGTCTGGCGGCGATCCCACCATGTCACGCCATAAGCGGAATAATTGTCGGTGGTTGTCATGGTGTCGCCGTCGGTCATGAAGACGATATGACGCTGGATCGGCTGACCGGAGGGCGTAGCGGCGTTCTCGCTGGCGAAAATGCCGGTGGGAGATATGAAGCGCGCGCCCCATACCATGCCGATATCATGATAGGTATTGCCGATGGAGACCAGGCTGCTGAGATAGGACTCAAGCGAGCTGGCTGTTGACCAGACCTGAAGCTTCTTCGCTTCGGTCGGGCAATAGTAATTGAAGTTGCGGTTGAGATTTGCGGACGTGACCACATCGGCGATGGTATCAGTACCTCCGCTATAGCGCGCCCAGACGGCATTGGACAGCATCGGCCCCCATTGCGTGCCAGGAGTCCCGCTGCTCGGCACGGTTGTGAAATCCGTATCATAGGCTGTAGCCGGGATAGGGTTCCAATCCGTTGTCGTGATGGTGCTGCTGTTGGTGTTCTGGTAGGTCTGCCGTTCCTCGATGCAGCCGCCCCAATCGACGTTTGTGTTGGCCAGAATCTGGATATAGCTCGGCGTGGTCGAGCCTGAGAGCGTGACGCTGGCGCCATTGGCGGTGGCAAGCGGCAGCGCGACGGAGTTGTTCCATGTCGAGCCGCCCGCCTTCAGGGCAGAGATATTGTGGGTTACCGCTCTGTAGGTCCAGCCGGTGATAGTGGTGTGGGTGTTCCAGGTCAGATCCTTGGTGGAGCTGCCGGTGCGGGTGAGCGTGTAGTTGTAATTGTTCGATTTTTGCAGACGGCATGAGCCGCCGCCGCTGCTGACCCACCTGTAGCGATAGCCGACGGCAGTGTGGTTGTCATTCTGGCTGTAGTTGAGGGTCTGCTGCGTGGCAGGATGCGTGGGTGTCGATGTGCCGGTCAGCGTGGCGGTCTGCAAAGAGGCGCTGTCGGTATAGGTCAGCAAGGTGTTCGGCGTCATGGTATTGAGCGCCGGGCAGGTGGTGCTGCTCATGCCGGTCGGCCTTTTGGTATAGGCTATGCCATTGACAGTGACAGTGCCGCCTCCTGATGTGCTGATGTCCGAAAAGCCCGAATATGTGGAGGCATTCGTCAGGCTCGATGACGGGGTGGACCAGCTGCCCCAGTTGATGCTGCTCTCGATGCCTGCCGTCCATGCGTAGACGGTGGCATAATTGGGTTCGCGGCTCTGATAGGTCCATGTGTCCGGGAAATAACTGTTGGGCAGCAATTTGCCGACATTGACGTTGACCGAGTAGGGCATGAAGCCGAAGCGAATCTGCGCATTTACGGTGCCGGACGGCGTGGAGCCGCAATCCTCGGTGGTATCGATCTTCGCCAGCGCCTCGTAGAAGCATTTGATGGCGGAACGCAGCCCCTTCATCTTGGCGGCAGCGTCCTCGACGCCATTATTGTCGCCGCCGGGGCAGCTATAGCCGCTATGCGCCACCTGACAGTTCATAGAGCCGGTATTGTCGATCACGAACATCACGTCGGTGTTCGGGATTTCCATCTTGGCGGTGCAGGAGATGTTGAGCGTCTTGTTGGTGATGCCCAGCACCTTGATGACCATCATCGGCATGTCGACGGATGCAGTCCCGGTGACGACGCCGCCGGATTCGGTAAAGCTGCGGGTGACCATGCCGCTGCCATATTCGCCACTGTTCTTGAAATTGCCGTCGAAGATATTGTTGGCGCGGCCCTCGGTCGTGGTGATGGCGGTGCCCGCGGTCCAGCTTCCGTTGGCCATCGCCTTGCGCCCGGCAAGCGCGCCCGCGTCGCAAGCCTGCTGAAGGCGCGTCTTGGCAAGGTAGAGACGGCTCATGTCGACGCCGCCGCCGACAAGGCCGAGCAGCGGGATCATGAACGCGGCTGTCATGAACAGCGTATTGCCCGCCTCGTTATGGAGGAGGCGGTGGAGAAAGCCCTTTTGCCAGTCCGGTTTCCGTGCCATGCGATCGATCACCCACTTTGGTCCCAAGCTCCGAAAGCAGGTGCGCGGCAACAGAAGGCGCGCAGACGCATTTCGAGCTATCATGACGGATTACCCTTCAGGTCTTAAGAAATGGTGATTTCGTGCAACTAAAATTCTGTTAAGCTATGGCGGAAACCCACGAAATTTCGCCCTTTCAAAGGCTTGTGTGCGCCACGGCGGGAAGCGCGCGAGGGCGCGCGACTCAGGTGATGGCGCTCGACAACGCCTGCGCGCACATCGCGCGCCAGTCGCGCGAGCCGATCATCGCGCAAATCCGGCTCGCCTGGTGGCGGGATGGATTGGCCGCGCAGACGCCGGGGCCGGAGCATCGCGCGCCTGAATTGCTGGAGCTGCGGGGGTGCGCCGGGTTTGAGACCGCACGGGCAGGGCTGATCGCGTTGGTCGATGGCTGGGAGGAGTTGATCCTCGGCAGCGAAGGCGATGCGCGCATCATGCTGGAAGCCTATGCCAGAGGGCGCGGCGCCGGGCTGTTTGCGGCGCTGGCGCCGGATTGCGCGCAGCACAGCGCCACGGCGGGCGAAGTCTGGGCGCTCTGGGATCTGGCGGGCCATCTGAGCGATGATACGCTGGCCGCCGGGGCGCTGGCGCTGGCGCGTGACAGGGCAGGGGCGGCAAACATCTCCCGCCTGCCGCGCATGCTGGCGATGATGACGGGCGCGGCGCTGGCCGATGTGCGCAAGGGCAGGGGAGCGCCGCCGCACTTGACACCCGGGCTATATATGAGACTGTTGAGGTTGCAGGTTTTGGGGCGTTAAAGGGGCTGGGATGAATCGATTTGTCGCGGGGGCGGTGGCCGGACTGCTGCTGGTTTCCGCCGGGCTGTTCTGGTGGCAGGGCCGCGCCGAACAGCAGCGCGCCGTCGCGCCAACCCCGGTTTCCAGTCCTTCGACCTATGACGAGACCCTGCCCGAAGGCAGTGAAAACGCCTTTGGCGCTGCCCCGCCGATGCCGCCCGAAGCGCGAGAGGAAGATCGGGAGGCCAAGCGGTTCGGTCGCTATGACCATAATCGCGACGGCATTATCACCCGCACCGAAATGATGGCGAGCCGCACAAAGGATTTCAAAAAGCTCGACAAGGACGGCAATAACCTGCTCAGCTTCGAGGAATGGGCGGTGAAGACCTCGGATCGTTTTGCCGGGGCGGATGCCAATGACGACAAGAAGCTGACTCGCGCCGAGTTCGCGACCACAGCGCCCAAGACTGACGACAAGCCAAAATGCCGGTGCTGATGTTCGGACCGGAATACAGGATATAATGAGATGAATGACGAAGATTATGTTTATGACGAGGCGAGCGGCGAGTGGTTGCCTGCCGCGGATGCGGCGGCCCGGAACGCAGGCGAGGATCGGATCGAGGTGCGCGATGCCGTGGGCAACATCCTCGCCGATGGCGATCAGGTGACGCTGATCAAGGATCTGGACGTGAAAGGCGCGGGCCAGACGCTGAAGCGCGGCACGCTCATCAAGTCGATCCGCCTCACGGGCGACGCGCAGGAAATCGACTGTAAATATGAGGGCATCAAGGGGCTGGTGCTGCGCGCGGAGTTCGTCAGGAAGCGGTGAGAGCCAGTTCCGTTTCGATCCAGCGGGCGAAATCCACGCGCGCCCGCGCCGTATAGGCGAGCTTGCGGTCTTTCTTCTTCGTCGCCTCATCGGGCGGCGGCATCAGGCCGAAATTGACATTCATCGGTTGAAAACTCTCCGCCTCAGCACCGCCAGTGACGTGGCTGAGCAATGCGCCCAGCGCGGTCGTCACGGGTGGCGGCTCAAGCGCACGCCCCTCCAGTTCGGCAATCGCAAACCGCGCGGCAATGAGGCCGATGGCGGCGCTCTCAACATAGCCTTCGCAGCCGGTCATCTGCCCGGCAAAGCGGATATGCGGCGCGGTTTTCAGACGCAACGTGGGATCGAGCAGCCTGGGGCTCTGGATGAACGTGTTGCGATGTAGCCCACCCAGCCGCGCGAATTCGGCCTTTTCCAGCCCCGGAATGGTACGGAACAATTCCACCTGCGCGGCGTGCTTCAATTTGGTCTGAAAGCCGACCATGTTGAACAAGGTGCCGAGCGCATTGTCCTGCCGGAGCTGCACCACCGCATAGGGCCAGCGCCCGGTGCGCGGGTTGTCGAGCCCCATCGGCTTCATCGGCCCGTGGCGCAGCGTTTCCGGCCCACGCGACGCCATCACCTCGATCGGCATACAGCCCTCGAAATAGGGCGTATTGGTCTCCCAGTCCCTGAACTCAGTCTTGGGGCCATCCAGAAGCCCCTGCACGAAGGCCTGATATTGGGCATTGTCCATCGGGCAGTTGATATAGTCCTTGCCCTCGCCGCCGCCTGGGCCGATCTTGTCCCAGCGGTTTGCCATCCAGCAGATGTCCATGTCGATGCTGTCGCGGTAGACGATCGGGGCGATGGCATCGAAGAAGGCGAGGCTATCCGCGCCGGTCACGGTGGCGATGTTGTCCGCGAGCGCGCCTGCGGTGAGCGGCCCGGTGGCGATGATCGTCAGGCCGGAGTCGGGGAGGGCGTCGATCCGCTCGCGCACCAGCTCGATATTGGGATGCTGGCTGAGTGCGCGCGTTACGCCCTCGGAGAAGACTTCCCGGTCCACCGCCAGCGCGGACCCGGCAGGCACCTTGGCAGGCTCCGCTTGCGCCATGATGAGCGAACCCAGATCGCGCATTTCCTGATGGAGCAGGCCGACGGCGTTTTTCTCCGCATCGTCGGAGCGGAAGCTGTTGGAGCAGACCAGTTCCGCCAGCCCGTCCGTCTGGTGCGCGGGGGTCATGTTGCCGCCCGCGCCGCGCATTTCCGAGAGGCGGACCTTCGCGCCCGCCTGCGCGAGCTGCCACGCCGCCTCGGACCCGGCGAGACCGCCGCCAATGATGTGCACCTGATGCGTCATGCGCTGCGCATAGCGGCATGGCGCGGGAAAGGCGAGGGGGTGCGAATTGCGATAGGAATGACGCGGTTCAAATCCTCCAAATGGATGAGCCGTCACAGGGTAAATATAGGGTTAGGGATAAATGTTAAGAATATATCGAGGAAATTTTCGCAAAATTATCGTTGAGGGACAGTAACTTAAGGAAACTGGGATGCTGACCGAGGATGAGAGGAACTATAGCAAGTGCGCGACCTATGTAACGCGCGAGGATCGGGATGCCGCAATGCGATTCTTGCAGCGGGTCGCGATGATGAACTGGGTAATCCTGCGCCGTATCATCCATGCGATGGAAGAAGGCCGACCTGACGAATATGGGCTTTCATACATTCTCGCCGATCACAGGCTGAGCACCGAACGGAAAGCCCGCATCGAAGGCGTTCGCCTGGGGTTGGAGTCGGCGGCACAGTTGATACGAATGATAGCCGGTTCAGGAGCGTATAACAGCGCCTATCAGAAGAGCCTGCCCGATATCGACGACCTGCTCGGAACCCTGTCGCCAGAGGAACTGATCGCGAATGGCGGCGTCACCGCGATCTTGTCCGGCGGCGACAGGCATAGAGTGCGCTTCGCCTGAGGGCTGATCGCGACGGAGAGGGAAGGCGCGCAGTGTAGCGCTCAGTCGGCGACAGTGCCGATCACGCCACCTGCGACCGCGCCGACTGCGGCACCTTTCTTGACGTCCTTGCCGGTGGCCGCCGCAACGCCTGCACCCGCGCCCGCGCCTACGCCCGCGCCTACGAGAGTCGAGCAGGCCGATGTCATTCCCGCCGTGCTCAAAATCAGCGCGATTGCCATAGTCTTATGCATTGTCAGTCTCCATGAATATGCGACTTATGGAGCTTCAATGCATGAGGCGGATCATCGTTCCCGGATGGTTAATTGGCAAAGCCCGCGGGAAACACATGTCGTCCCGCGCCATCGAGGCGCAGCACGGCCTTGGTGGTGACGGCGCTCATCGGGATCGCGCCATAGACATGCGGGAAAAGCGCGCCGCCGCGCGATGGCTCCCACTTCACGGTCTCGCCCAGTGCGGGGAGGTCTATCATCGCGAGGATAAGGTCGTCCTGCCCCGCGAAATGCTTGCGAGCGGTTTCGGCGACCTGATCGCGCGCGGAGAGGTGAATATAGCCATCCGCGATGTCCACCGGCGCGCCGGTGAAGTCCCCATCCGCGCGCCACTGGTTCCATTGTTCGCGGGTGAGGAGCTTGAAGGCGAAGAGTTCGGTCATTCTTCGGCTGCGGTGGTATCCGCGCCGCTGTCGCCTTCCTCGTCGCTGCTTTCGCCGATCTTGGCTGCGGAGACGACATGCTCCTCATCCGCCACATTGAACAGCCGCACGCCTGCCGATCCGCGCCCGATCACGCGCATCGAGCCAAGCCCCATGCGGATGAGCTTCGCCTGATCGGTCACCAGCATGAGCTGATCGTCTCGCGTCGCGGGGAAGCTGGCGACGACGAGGCCGTTGCGGGCGATATTGTCGATGTTGGTGATGCCCTGCCCGCCGCGATTGGTGCGGCGATATTCATAGGCTGACGAGAGCTTGCCATAGCCGTTGGCGCAGACGGTGAGGATGAACTGCTCCCGCTCCGCCAGCTCGGCAAAGCGTTCGGGGGTCAGCTCAGGCTCGCCCTCCTTCTCCGCCTTCCACGGGGCGAAGCGCAAGTAAGCCCCGCGCTCCTCCTGAGACGTGCCGACGCGGTGGAGGATCGAAAGCGAGATGACCTCGTCGTCCGATTTGAGCGTCATGCCGCCAACGCCGGTCGAGGTGCGGGACTG
>CAZLTO010000034.1:0-9124 GCA_964562475.1 uncultured Sphingobium sp.
ACCGCATTCGCGATCGTGATCCCGCCGGAGAGATAGACATCCATAATCCCCGGCACGCCGAGCACCGAGTCCGGCCGGAACGACAGCGGATCGAGATAGTCGTCGTCCAGGCGGCGATAGAGCACGTCGATCACCTGATAGCCCTGCGTGGTGCGCATCGCGACCCGCCCGTCGACGATGCGCAGGTCGTTCCCTTCCACCAGTTCCGCGCCCATCTGGTCGGCAAGGAAGCTGTGCTCGAAATAGGCACTGTTGTAGATGCCCGGCGTCAGCACCGCGAGCACGGGGTCGCCCTTGCAGGCAGGCGGCGCGCAGGCGGAAAGCGAGCGTCGCAGCCGCTTGGGATAATCCGAAACCTCGCGCACCTTCACATGGCTGAACAGCTCCGGGAACATCCGCATCATCGTCTCGCGGTTTTCCAGCATGTACGAGACGCCGGACGGCGTGCGCGCATTGTCCTCCAGCGCGAAGAATTCATTGGGTCCGGTCCGCACCAGATCGACGCCTACAATGTGGCTGTAGACCCCGCCCGGCGGCGTGAAGCCGATCATCCTGTCGAGATAGGCGCTGTTGCCGCTCACCATATGCTCGGGCAGGCGGCCCGCGCGGACGATCTCCTGTCGGTGATAGATGTCGTGCAGGAAGGCGTTCATCGCCCGCACGCGCTGCTCGATCCCGCGCGCCAGGCTCGCCCATTCGTGCGCGGAGATGATGCGCGGCACAATATCGAACGGGATCAACCGTTCCTCGGCCTCTTCCTGTCCGTAGACCGCGAAGGTGATGCCCGTCTTGCGGAACAGATCCTCCGCCTCCTGGGTCTTCTTCAGAAGCTTTGTCGGCTCCTGCTGGGCGAACCATTCACCGTAATTTGCGAAGGGAGAGCGAGGTTGTCCGCTCTCATCGTACATTTCATCGAAAAAACTTTTGGCATTCCCCATGAACCTATGATGTCGCATGATTCGCCTGCGCGCAAGTGTCATGTTGCAAGTGCGAAATAGAGCTGGCTTTGTTTATAGCTCGCGCATCCAGAACTGCATCGTATGCGCTGTATCGACCCCTTGACCGATGTCCTTCCAGTCGAAGCTGCATGTCAGCCCCTCGACCGGCGCATAGCCGCGCGCGCGCCAGAACGGATGCATATCGCGCGCATCCGCGGGGCGGAGCGGATGATCCGAGGGCCGGATCACCGCGCAGAAACTTGCGGCATTCGCACCCGCAACGCGGGCCGCCGCCTCGCGCGCATCGAAGAAGCAATGCCCGATCCCCAGCCCGCGATAGCCCGCGCGCAGCACCGATTCCCCGAAATAAAACAGCCGCCCGGTGTCGATCCCACGCTCCTCGAACGGCGCGCGAAATTCTGCCTTCTGTGCAGCCATCGGCGATGCGGTCGCCGCGCCGACAATCGCGCCCTCCACCTCTACGACCACCAGCACAGCCCCCTGCGCGCTCATGAATTCGGTCAGATAGTCAGCCTCATAGGCATCGGTGCCATCGTAGAGATACGGCCATTCGCGGAACACCTCGATTCGGAGCGCGGCGAGCGCGGGCAGCGCCGCGCGCATCTCCTCCGGCCCGGAAAGCGTGCGAATAACCGCCTTCATGAAACCTGCGCGATCCAGTCTGCAAGATTGTAGTAAACCGAAACGCGGCGTATGAGACCGCCCCCGATCTCGAAGAACGCGCCCGCTGGCAGCACATAGGTCTGCCCCTGCGCGGGCGGCAATCCTTCATCCACCTGCCTGTAAACCCCATGCACGACGAACTCCGCCGCCGCACGCGATCCATCGGCGTTCGTCATCAACACAATATCTGCCAGGCGTTCCGAATAGACGGCATCCATGCGGGCGAGAAAGGCGCGGAAGGCGTCCTTGCCGTTCTGCCGCTCGCCCTGGTTGATGTCATGCGCCACATCGTCCGCGAGGCAGGCGAGCATCGCCTCCTGATCATCGGCATTGAACGCCGCATAATAGCGATTGAGCAGGGCTTCGGTTGCATCGCGGCTGGCGGACATGGCGCTCTCCATAGTGGGAAATGGTGGGCCCGGCAGGACTCGAACCCGCGACCTAGCCGTTATGAGCGGCCAGCTCTAACCAACTGAGCTACAGGCCCCACCTGCTTCGGCGGATAGCTTCCGCTATCTGCGATGGCAAGCCTATCTTGGCGGGCAGGCTGCTAGAATATCATCCTGCGCCGCGGGCGTAACGCCTTTACGGGCCAGATGATCCAGAACCATGTCCCACCAGCGATAGAATTGCATCAGATCACCCTCGTCCCGCACATAGGGCGTGTTGCCGGGAGCGAGGGTCGGCGAATGGAAGCTGAAAACCAGCAACCTTGCGCCGTCGCGGAGCAGCGCATCGATAGCACGGATCGCTTGGGCCACGCTCACCCCCTCCGGGGTCAGCGGAATGCGCTGGAGCAGATGAGCCCGTGAGAGCAGCCCTGCCACCAGCCCACTCCGGGTGAGCGCAGGCAACAAGGCATCGCCCATGCCTGCAAGCGCGCCAACATAAGCGGTCGACAAGGGCAGTTCGACGAGCGCCCCGCCCGGCCCCGCGCGCCACGGCCTCAGCGGTAGGCCGCCGAAATCTGGGCCGCTCTCTCCGCTATAGTCGAAGCGGCTGCGCACGGATGTATCGATCTGAAAACCGAGATCGGCAAGGATATGTCCAGTATTCGGCCCTACACCATAGCGGCCAGCGCGGAAGGCCAACGGCACCCGCCCGGTGACTTCCGCAATACGATCCCGCAGCCGGGTGATCTTCCCGCGTTCCAGCGCCTCGGGTAAATTGCCCGCGAAACTGTTGGCGGCAGTCACCGTCTCATCGGGCGGCGGATTGACCCACGGATGGCAATGCGCGCCGATATCCGCCTCGCCCGCCGCCTGCCACTCAGCCAGCATATTGCCCACGCGCGGATCATCGATCACGGGATAGTCGGCCACATAAAGCGGGCGCACTCCGGCCGCGTGAAAATAATCCTGCCCGCGCTGCATCGCATCGCCGATCGTCACGCTGCGGCTGTCGCGATCGAACGGCGCCGACCAGTCGAACTCCTCCTCGGTGTCCACAGTCAGCAGAAAGCGCGCGCCGAAGCTCTCCGGCAAAGCGATAAAATCTTCGCTGGCAGGATACGCGCGCAGATCATCGGGTGAGGGCGGCTTGGCGGTCATGCCTATGGCCTATAGCATAAAGATTGCGATAGGCTTGATCGAGGACTGCCTTAAACGCTCAGGCCGTCTCGCCGTCCGCCTGCAGCCCGCCGTCCGCTACCGGCAGCTCCAGCAATATGCGCTCGCTCTCGATCCGCAAGCTGCAATCCTGTGCCAGCGCGAGGCTCCGCACCAGGCGCATCGAGAAACCGAGGCCGAGCAGCGGCGCATCGGGCCAGTCGCCATCCGCGCCATAGCCGGGATCGAGCAGCTGATGCTCGTCCAGTCCCTTGAGGCGCGCCGGGCGGTCAAATCCAAGGATCAGCTTGCCGCCCGATCCATCGGGCTGAAACCACAAGGCGCCCTGTATCGCCTCGTCGCCCTGCGCGAGCGGCATCAGTGTGCGCACAAGATGCTGGATCATGCGCTCGCTCTGCACCGGCTCGACATAGGCAAACGGCAAGTGGGCGGACGCGCTGATCCGCAGGCGCTGCTGGCCATCGGCACTGAACAATGCGGCGGCATGGTCGATCAATTCGGTGATGTTGACCGCGCTGCGTCGCGCAGCCTTGCCCTTGTCGTCGTCGCGCTCCGCCGCAGCGCGGGCGGCGATGTCGATATCCTCGAACGCAGCCAGCAGGCGGCGGGCATCGGAGAGGATATTCCCCGCCATCTCGCGGTAATGCACACCCGCCGGACCAAACAGCTGTTGCTCGATGATCTCCGCGAAGCCGAGGATCGCATTCAGCGGCGTGCGCAGCTCGTGGATCAGCTGGCGCACCGAATCGAGCGAGGGTTGCGCATCGGCTACCGGCTGTCGAGCAGCGGCCTTGTGCGGAATCTCGTGCACCAGTGGCCGCCGTGCCTGTCCGCGATAGCCCTGAAAGCGCCCGGAGCCGGGATCGAAGAACGGAACCGCCGAGAAGCGCCACTCGCCCTCATACAGCCCCTCGCCGATATAGAAACGGCCATGCTGGAAGCTGCTGCGCCGTGCGAAGGCGCCCGCGACATGCCCGTCCGCGCCCGTCTCGCCGGGCAATGCCATCTGCGCGATCGTGAGGCCCACCAGCGCGGGGCGCAGCGCTTCGCCCACCCAGATAAGCGTACCTTCGGCATCCGTCTCGAACGGAAAGCTGCGCAGCGTGTCCGCGTGAAGCTCCGGCATTGCCCCGGCATCCGGGTCGACGCCCGGAACATGATGCATCTTGCCGCTGCTGGTGAAGCGTTCGATCCGTTCGACGAGCTGGCGGATCTGGCTCCGCTCGCCCTGCTCTCCTGCGGTTTCGGGCTGCTGCGGCGGTGCCTCTGGTCCAAGCTGTTCGGTGAGCATAAGCTCATCGCCGAGCGCACCGCCCATCGCCGTGATGTCCATGCTGCCGATGTCGTTGGAAACAACCGTAGCGGCATCGCCCAGCACCAGATCGGTCGGACCGAACGCATCCAGCGCGCGGCGCGTTTGCGGCCCTGTATCCTTGCGTCCCCTGAGCACACCGCGCGCAGTCGGGCCAAGGCGGGACAGCAACACCGGCCATACCGCATCCGGCAAACGCGCGCGGGTTAAGGCCGCGACGCAGACCGCGGGGCGGTCGGTAGCGAAAAACTCGACCAGCGCCGGAGAGCGCAGGCGGCTGCCCAGCTCCACCACGCTCGCGATTCGCTGTGCTTCCGTCAGCGCCGGGCGCAGGTCGTGCAAACGCGCGATCAGCGCTGCGCGCTCGCTCTGGTGCAATAATATCCGTCCGGCCTGGTCATATTGGGCGAGCATATCGACGCATTGCCGCCACAGGCTCGCGGCGGCGGTGCCGGTCCTGTCCTCGACAGCAAGAATGGTCTGCGTCAGATCGTTGAAACGCACGCTTTTAAGGTCTCCATCGCCCCCAAGGTAAATCCCTCGCTAAGCCTTTTCCCGCATAGGGAAGTCGGCGTCAAAGCGAAAGGTCAGTAAAGGGTTAAAATTCGTCGCATAGTGGGACGGTTGCAAAGTGGTGACATATAATTATCTTGCATGCCATCAGCGCGAAAGGAAATTACCGTGACCGCACATTCAAGGCTCGATGAAACTGATCTGTCGATTCTCGCGCTGCTGCAACAGGACGGGCGGATGACCAATGTCGAACTCGCCGCCAGCGTCGGACTCACCGCGCCACCCTGTTTGCGCCGGGTGAAGGTGCTGGAGCAGGAGGGCGTGATCCAGTCCTATCATGCCGTGCTTAATGGCCCGGCGCTCGGCTATACGATCATGGTATTCGCAATGGTCAGCCTCAAAAGCCAGGCGGAGAGCGATCTGCGCGCATTCGAGGAACATGTCACCGCGCTGCCCGAGGTGCGCGAGTGCCATATGCTGAATGGCGAGATCGATTTCATCCTGAAGGTGGTCGCAAAGGATCTGCAGAGCTTCCAGAGCTTTCTCACCGCGCAGCTGACCTCGGCGCCCAATGTCGCCAGCGTCAAGACTTCGCTCACAATCCGCACATCGAAGAACACGCCGGGCGTTCCGGTCGCAACCTGAATGCAATAAGGGCGGCGGGATGGCCCCACCGCCCTGATGTGTCCGATCCGAAACACGCCAGCTTCGCCGCGTTTCGGATGGTCGGTACCGCGATCCAGTTTACGCGGCAGGCTTGCGGTCCAGCCACTTGACCCAATATTGCGCCAGCGTGCCGCGCAGACCGCCCGAAACCTTGGCGAAGGCGGCCTTTGCGGCCTCCACATTGCCCGCGCGGGCATTAGCGATGCCGAGGCGCATATTGGCTTCGGCAGCATCGATCCCGCCCTTTTGCAGCGCCATGTCGTAAAGCGAAACCGCCTTGGCATTGTCGCCATAGCCCATATAGGCGTCGGCAGTGGCGGCGGCGATCTTGCCGGTGGCGGCCCTGGCGGAGTCCGAGGCGGCGGCGGCGAGCGATGCCTTGTCGCCCGCGATCTTGGCATTGGCGAGGGTATAGCTGTCCGTGCCGTCGATCGAGCTCAGCACGAGATTGCTGCGCCGGTCTCGCGCCGCGCGGCCCTCCTCAATTACAGCCTTGGCTTCGCCAAAGATGCCGCCCTTCAGTGCCATCTCGGCATATTCGAGATAGTCCGCCTTGATCGCGAGGCCGCCGGAAAAGCGCATCAGGCGCAACAGATCGAGGTTCTCGCGGTTGGTCATGGTCGGATTGTCGCGCTGGAGAACGCGCAGCACAGTGCGGAGGTTTTCTCCGGAGGGATCGGCGTCAAACGCCATCGTCGCCCAATCGCGGATTTCCGGCAAATTGGCTTCCGACGCCTTCTGCACCGCGACCTGATACCATTGCGCAGGAACCGGCTGCCCCGCCACCTTCATCGCATCGATGCCCTTCTTGAACACCGCAAGGCCGCGCGCGGTTTCCGTCGGGTTGCCGGGCGCCTTGCCCCAGATCGCCTGTGCGATAACAGGCGATACCTGATCGGGCTTGTAACCAAGCGCTTCGGCCTTCTGAGCATAGGCCAGAGCAGAGTCATAGTCCTTGGCCATCAGAGCATTGTTGGCGACGATCGTGTTGAACTGGCCCTGCTGGGATTCGGGTACAAAACCCGATTCCAGCATACCCTTCAGCGCGGTGTTTTGCAGGGCTGCGTCGTTAGTCAAAATGCTGAGATTCAGAACGAAGCTGTTGAAATAATATTTGTCGTCATTGGTCTTTACGCCCGCTTGCGCCGCAGCCATCGCCGCCTTGGCGCCCTCGATATCCTTCTTCTTGATGGCCTCGTCGAATTTCTGCGCGAGCGGAATGAAAGCAGGCGAAGGCTTGAGCTGCGGCGCCTTCTCGCCCTTGTCCTTGGCATAAACGGCCGGCGCGGCAACGCCGAGCGAAACGCCACCCAGAGCCAGCATCAGTCCCAGTGCGACAGGCGAAACAAAACGCATCATTCCATCTCCTTGTTTACCGGACGCGGCCGGCAGAAAGCCCTGCTTTCCCAACGGCAAATAGGTGCCATCGGGTGAATACAGCTTGAATGGGCTCCCATAGCGGGCGTTTCAGCGCTTGTCATGCGCGAACAGGCGCTTTACCGACGCCACGGCCCGCTCTGGCGCTGTAATTCCTTCAATCCCTCGTGCGCACACGTGCGCGCATGCGCGCGCGAGGGGTGACAGGACGATCCGAACCCGCTAGGACGGTTTCTTAAATCTGTAACCGCCTCAAACCGAAAAGAGAGTCGCCTTGACCGACGAGACACTGCTCGCCGAACCTTCCGATATAAGCCCGATCGACATCGTCGACGAGATGAAGTCGAGCTATCTCGATTATGCGATGTCCGTCATCGTCTCCCGCGCGCTGCCCGATGTGCGCGATGGCCTGAAACCCGTTCACCGCCGCATCCTGTTCGGTGCGCACGAACAGGGCTTCGTCGCGGGCAAGCCCTATCGCAAGTCGGCCCGCATCGTCGGCGACGTCATGGGTAAATATCACCCGCATGGCGAGAGCTCGATCTACGATGCCCTGGCGCGGATGACGCAGGACTGGTCGATGCGCGTGCCGCTGATCGACGGTCAGGGCAACTTCGGCTCGATGGACCCGGACAGCCCGGCTGCGATGCGTTACACCGAGGCGCGGCTCGCCAAAGTGGCGAACGCGCTGCTCGACGATCTCGACAAGGACACCGTCGATTTCACGCCGAACTATGACGGCTCCGAGCATGAGCCGCAGGTGCTCCCGGCGCGCTTCCCGAATCTGCTGGTGAACGGCGCGGGCGGCATCGCGGTCGGCATGGCGACCAACATCCCGCCGCACAATCTCGGCGAGGTGCTGCGCGCCTGCTTGGCGACGATGGACAATCCGCTGATCTCGCTCGAGGAGCTGATGCAGATCGTCCCCGCGCCCGATTTCCCGACGGGCGCATTGATCCTCGGAACCTCCGGCGCGCGCAGCGCCTATGCCACCGGGCGCGGATCGATCATCATGCGTTCGCGCCATGTGATCGAGGAAGGGCGCGGAGACCGCCGCTCGATCGTGCTCACCGAAATCCCTTACCAGACCGGCAAGAACGGTCTTGTCGAAAAGATCGCCGAAGCCGCCAAGGACAAGCGCATCGAGGGCATCTCGGACATCCGCGACGAATCCTCGCGCGAGGGCGTCCGCATCGTCATCGATTTGAAGCGCGACGCGACGCCGGATGTGGTGCTGAACCAGCTCTGGCGCCACACGCCCGCGCAATCCTCCTTCCCGGCGAACATGCTGGCAATAAGGGGCGGCAGGCCGGAGCTATTGAACCTCAAGGACATCCTGGACGCGTTCATCAAGTTCCGCGAGGAGGTCATCACCCGCCGCACCAAGTTCGAGCTCAATAAGGCGCGCGAGCGGGCGCATCTGTTGCTCGGCCTCGTCATCGCCGTCACCAATCTCGACGAAGTGGTGCGGATCATTCGCGGGTCTTCCAGCCCAGTCGAGGCGCGCGAAAAACTGCTGGCGCGCGAATGGCCGGTCGCCGAGATCGCGCCCTATATCCGCCTTGTCGAGGCGATCGAAACCGAGATCGAGGGCGACAGCTATCGCATGTCGGAGCTTCAGGTCCGCGCGATCCTCGATCTGCGCCTGCATCGCCTGACGGCCTTGGGCCGCGACGAGATCGGCAACGAACTACAGGGTCTTGCCGTCAATATCGCCGAATATCTCGCAATCCTCGCCGATCGGGCGAAGATGTATGCGGTGATGCGCGAGGAGTTCGAGGCGATCGAGCGCGAATTCGCAACCCCGCGCAAATCCACCCTCGCCCCCGCCGCCGACGGCATCGAGGACGAAGACCTGATCGAGCGCGAGGACATGGTCGTCACCGTCACGCTACAGGGCTATATCAAGCGCACCCCGCTCGACAGCTTCCGCGCGCAGGCGCGCGGCGGCAAGGGCCGGGCCGGTATGACGACCAAGGATGAGGACGCCGTCACCGAGATGTTCGTCACATCGACGCACACGCCGGTGCTGTTCTTCTCCACCGCGGGCAAGGTCTATCGCATGA
>CAZLTO010000035.1:0-9004 GCA_964562475.1 uncultured Sphingobium sp.
ATGATATCGACCGTCACCGCTGCATCGACGATAGCCGCGCGCACGCGCTCAATCGCCTGTGTATAGGCGTGCGGGCTCATCGCCTGGCTGCCGACATGGAAGCAGATGCCGAGCGCATCTGCCGCCTGGCGGGTCGCCATCAGCAGATCCTTCGCATCGGCGAGATCGACGCCGAACTTGGCGGCGAGGCTGAGCTGCGCATGATCGGACGATACGCGCAGGCGCACGCACAGCTCCAGATCCTGCGCACCGCCTGTTGCGCGGACGATCTTGTCCAGCTCTTCCATCGTATCGAGCGAGAAGGTCTTGACGCCATGCACATGATAGGCCTCGGCAATCGCTTCCTCGGCCTTCACCGGGTGCATGAAGCACAGCTTCGCTCGCGGCAGCGTTTCCGCGACCAGACGCACCTCGGCGATCGAGGCCACGTCATAATGCGTGATCCCGCTGTCCCACAAAGTGCGGAGCAGGGCGGGTGACGGGTTCGCCTTCACCGCATAGAGCGACTTGCCCGGAAACTTCTCAGCGAAGAAACGGGCGGCGCGGGCTGCTGCCTGCGGGCGAATGAGCGTTACCGGTGCTGCCGGTTTGAGGGTGGTTGCTACCCCCAGCGCGCTAGGATGCTTGTGCAATTCAAGGGACCTCCAGGGTATTAGCCAAAACAAGCTGCCTTGCGGTGGAAGTCCCATGGGGCAGCGGACGCTCGATATATGGCGAAGGGAGGGGGGTGTAAAGTGGTAGCCTTAAAAAATCGTGTAATAAAAATGTCACGAAAGGCGACGCTTGAATTCGTCGTAATTAAACGTCCGAATAGCGCGCAAAGTGCCTGTTTCGCTGTTCCACAGCCAGATAGCGGGCAGCGGAACGCCGTTGAATGTATTGGTTTTCACCATCGAATAATGGGCCTGATCGAGAAAGGCGAAGCGCTGGCCGATTTCCGGCAGGTCGCCGAATCGGTAGTCTCCGATGATGTCGCCCGCGAGGCAGGACGGGCCGCCCAATCGAGTCGCGGGGCCGTCCGCGGCTTCGCCCAGCATCGCGGGGCGATAGGGAGCCTCGATCACGTCCGGCATATGGCAGGTAGCGGAGATGTCGGTGATGGCGACCGGCATGCCATTGTCGATCACGTCGAGTATTTCGCCCACAAGAATGCCAGCATCGAGCGCGACCGCCTCGCCCGGTTCGATGTAGAGGGTGAGGCCGGTGGCTGCGTGGGTATCGCGCAGGAACGCGATCAGCGCCTCGCGCTGGTAATCGGTGCGGGTAATGTGATGACCACCACCAAAGTTAAGCCATTTGAGGCGGGGCAGGAAGGAGGCGATGCGCGGTTCCAGCGCGGCCCAGGTGCGCGCCAGCGGCTCGAAATCCTGCTCGCAAAGCGTATGGAAATGCAGGCCCGATACGCCGTCGAGATGCTCCGGCCGCAGCTGGTCGACCGGAAAACCGAGGCGGCTGTGCGGTTGGCACGGATCATATTTCGCAACCTCTCCCTCGGCATGGAGAGGGTTGATGCGCAGGCCGACATCGAACTTATGCTCTGCCGTGCGCGCGGCATCAAGGATCGGGCGGAAGCGTTCATGCTGGCCCGGCGAATTGAAGATGATGTGGTCCGAAAGTGCGCAAATCTCCGGCAGATCCTCGGCCTTGTAGCCCGCGCAATAGGTCGCGACCTCGCCGCGATACTCCTCGCGCCCCAGCTTCGCTTCATAAAGACCTGAGGCGCACACGCCGTCGAGATATTCGGCTACCACGCCGCCCAGCGACCACATTGAAAAGGCCTTCAGCGCCGCCAGCACCTTCACCCCCGGCCCGGCCCGGTCACGCACCTCTTTCAGCACGGAGAGATTGCGCCGCACCGCCGCCTCATCCACCACGAACGCGGGCGAGGGGACGGAGGTCAGGTCAAAGCGCGCAAAGGCGCCGGGGTCTCCCGCGCGTGTTTCCATCAGAACGCCAGCGGCCCTGCCAGCTCCTTCACCTGCCACGGCAGGCCATGCCTGTTCAGCATGTCCATATAGGGATCGGGGTCCATCTGCTCCATGTTGAACACGCCCGCGCCGCTCCACTGGCCGGTGAGGATCATCGCCGCGCCGATCATAGCCGGAACGCCGGTGGTATAGCTCACCGCCTGATTGCCGGTTTCGGCATAGGCGTCCTCATGGTCGCAGATATTGTAGATGTAGAAGGTCTTGGGCGTTCCATCCTTGGCGATGCCGGTGGCGATGTCGCCGATGTTGGTCTTGCCCTTGGTCGTCGCGCCCAGCGTCGAAGGCTCGGGCAGCACGGCCTTGAGAAACTGGAGCGGAATGATCTCCTGCCCGTTGTAGATCACCGGGTCGATCCGCGTCATGCCGACATTCTGCAGCACTTCGAGGTGCTTGAGATAGGCATCGCCAAATGTCATCCAGAAGCGGATGCGCTTGATCTCCGGCAGGTGCTTGGCGAGGCTTTCCAGTTCCTCATGATACATGAGATACATGTTCTTGGGGCCGACAGCCTCGAAATCGAAGCTCTGCTTGTGGGAGAGGGCGGGGGTCGTCACCCATGCGCCATTTTCCCAGTGCCGGGCCGGGGCGGTGACTTCGCGGATGTTGATTTCCGGGTTGAAGTTGGTGGCGAAATGCTGGCCGTGATCGCCGCCGTTGCAATCGAGGATATCGAGCGTGTCGATCCGGTCAAGATAATGCTTCTTGAGGTAAGTGGCGAAAACGCTGGTGACGCCGGGGTCAAAGCCGGAGCCGAGCAGCGCCATCAACCCTGCATCCCTGAACTTGTCCTGATACGCCCATTGCCATGAATATTCAAAATGGGCCTCATCGCGCGGCTCGTAATTGGCGGTGTCCATATAATGCACGCCCGCGGCAAGGCAGGCGTCCATTATGCTGAGATCCTGATACGGGAGCGCGAGGTTGACAACGAGATTGGGCTGCACCTGCTTGATGAGTGCGGTGGTGGCGGCGACATCGTCCGCGTCGATCTGCGCGGTCTTTATGGTTACGCCAGTGCGTTGCTTCACCGAATCCGCGATCACGTCGCATTTCGAGAGGGTGCGGCTCGCCAGCGTTATGCCGGAGAATATGTCGGCATTCATCGCCATCTTGTGCACCGCGACAGACCCGACGCCGCCGGCGCCAATCACCAGAACCTTGCTCAATGCGCGCTCCTATGGAGGGAAGAAGAGTTGAGTCCGCCCATATAGTCTTGCTGTGTGACAGTGCAATGGCGGGGGATGGCGCGCCCGGCAGGAGAGTGCACCAAGTTTTTCTAACACCCATAAATCATTGTATTTTTTAGCATAGTGAAATTGGTTTGAGCAGGGAAGTGCTACAGTGTGACAGCGGAATTTGTTACTGCACCGCAGGCGCATATTGCCGCGCCGGTGGCGGACTAGCGCAATCCGCTCTGGATGGGTTGAAGTAGCGGTAGCCCGCCAATCCTCAACACTTCTGCTCTTATGGCGGCCAATTCACGCTGCACGTTGCGGGGCGATTCGGTCTTGCAGGCATATTCCGCTTCCGACGCCAGTCCGGCAAGCCGCGTGGCGCCCAGCATGCCGGCATTGCCTTTCAGGCGATGCAGGCGCCGGGCAAGCTCCAAGGGTTCGCCCCTGTCATAACCTGCTGCCAGATCCGCATAGTCTTCTGTCAGCCTGCTCAGGGCCGACTGGAACAGCGCCCAGTCGCCATTCAGGCGCATATAGGCGTCCGCAATGTCGAAACCCTCCAGAGCTGGCCAAATCCGGTCGGGGTCAGCTGCATCCGACGCCGGTGGAGCCGTGGTGTCCTGGGCGGATTTTCTGCGGCTCACCCCCTCCATGATCCGGTTTACCAGCTGGTCGACATCGAATGGCTTCGGTATCCAGCCGTCCATTCTGGTCAGGCCGTCCGTGCCGCCCTCATCTTCCGGCGCCCCGGCCGTGAGCGCCAGAACCACAGGCCGGTCGCGCCCCAACACGGCGTCGATCTGGCGGAAGGCGCCATAGCCGTCGAGCTCGGGCATCTGGATGTCCATCAGCACGACATCGACGACAAGCGGCTGGTTGACGACGAAGTTGACCGCGTCGGTCCCGGTGCCGGCCCAATGGACTCTGGCGCCTTCCAGCTCCAATATTCTTCCCGCCACCTGCAGATTGAGCGGGCTGTCATCGACGAGCAGGATGGACAGGCCCACAAGCCTTTTCGGGTTGCGCGCAGGCTCGTCGTGCGCGCGTTTCAGCTCTGGTGGGTTGCCTGCGGTGCAGCGGGTCAAAGGAAGGTCGAACCAGAATGTGCTGCCCGTTCCCACTGCGCTATGCACGCCGATCGTGCCGCCCATCAGCCCTATAAGATCGCGCGCGATCGAGAGCCCGAGGCCGGTGCCGCCATAACGCCGCGTAGTGGAGCTGTCGGCCTGCACGAAAGGCTCGAACAGCTGGTCCAGCACATCGGCTTCGATGCCCACGCCGCTGTCGGCTACCGAAAATCGCATGGTGCTGGCGTCACTCCCCTCGGCAAGTGCGATGGCAAGGCGGATAAAGCCGTTTTCAGTGAACTTGGCGGCGTTGCTGAGGAGGTTGAGCAAAATCTGATGCAGGCGCGTCGGGTCGCCGATCCATCGGTCCGCGATGCCATCCGCGATCTCTGCCTCGAACACGACATGCTTGTCGGCAATCTGGACGTCGATAAGGTCTTTGAGACTGTCCGCCAGCGCGCGGAGGCTGAACGGGATCGTTTCTATTTCCATTTCCGATGCCTCGATCCGCGAGATGTCCAGCACGTCGTTCACAAGACCGAGCAGGGTCTTGCTGGCGCCGGCGATCTTGGCGGTCAAATCGGACTGTTCTGCATCGAGGGCCGTTTTCCCGAGCAAATAGGACAGGCCAATGACCGCATTGAGCGGGGTACGGATTTCGTGGCTCATATTGGCAAGGAAGCGGCTTTTCGCCCTGTTCGCGTTCTCCGCGCGCTTGATGGCGCTGCGCATCGCCGCTTCATGGCTGTGCCGCATGGCTTCGGTGGTCCGGTTGAATTCCGCTTCGGCGGATCTGCGCTGCTGCTCGACCGCCGCACGGGCCATGACGTTTTCGAAAGTGGCGCGAAGATGATCGAGGTCCAGTCGCGCCTTTGAAACATAGTCGGCAATGCCGCTGCGCATCGCCTCGACGATCAGTTCGTTCGATCCGTCGAGCGTCACGAGAATGACCGGGCATATTTCCGCGCGATGCGCGACGATCGCGGGAAGAAGGTCCAGCCCTGTGCGACCGCCAAGATTATAGTCCACGAAAACGCAATCGAACTGCGTGTTTGCAAGGTGTCGCTCGGCCTCGGCCAAAGAATGCGCGCCGGAGATTTCATGGTCGTCCGAGAGCTTTTGCAGCAGCCGCGTCAATAGCTCCCGATCCACCTCGTCATCGTCGACCACAAGGATTTTCGCATGCGCCACCGGCTGGTTCAGTGCGGCAGGGTGACTGTCTTGCCATAGTCGCTGAGCAAGGTCGCCAGGCGGGTGAATTGCGGTCCGACCTGGGACTTGATCATATAGCCTGCGACTTGCTCATGATAAGCGCGGGAACGGTCCGTATCCGCGTCTGACGTGGTAAGCACGAAGATCACGCTGTCCTTGAAGCGGGGCGTATTGCGGATCGCTTCGAGAAACTCGAACCCGTTCATGCGCGGCATGTTTAGATCCAGCAGGATAAGATAGGGTCTTGCTATGGTCTGGGCGGATTTGCCCTGCAATATATCCAGCCCTTCCCGGCCATCCCGGGCGGGCACCACCGAAAAATCCCCGTCGACCTTGCGCAACGCCCGCTCGACGATCTCGGTGGTGATGTCATCGTCGTCGATGACCAGAACGCTGATATTTCTCTTAGTCATCAAGGTCGCTCCTTGCGAAACGCGGCCAGATCACCCGAAAGGTGCAGCCGCGTGTATTTTCAGCGCTGATGAGCATGATGGCGCCGCCATGCCCCTCGACCAGCCTTTGCACCACCGCCAGGCCGAGGCCCGCGCCCTTGCGTTCCGACGCGTTCAGGGTCTGGAACAATCGAAACACCCGTTGCTGCGCTGCCAGTGGTATGCCGGGGCCATCATCCGTGACCTCGATGATGCAGTGATTGCCCTCCAGCCATGCGTTGACGGACAGGTTTATCTGCGCCCGGTCGTGATGCTTGATCGCATTGGATACCAGGTTGCGGATCACCGTGGCGAGTGGCGTTTTTGCACCCACGAAGGTTTCATCGGGCACATCGATTGCCATTCGGACGTGATCCGAGGTCGCCTCAAGCTCCGCTATCTCGGCGATCATCTGTCGCAGGTCGATCGGTTCAAGCTTCAGGGATCGCTTGCCGGCGCGCGCATAGGCCAGCAGATCGGAAATGAGCTTTTCCATGGACTGAATGCGCTCGGTCATGCGGTCCAGATTGTGGATGGCGCTTTCGGCCACGGAACCACCATAATCTTCGCGGATAAAGTCGATCAGATGCGCAATGCCACGGAGCGGCGAGCGCAGATCGTGCGAGGCGACATAGGTGAATTCTTCCAGCAGGGCGTTCGCCTCGCGCAGCTTCAGCTCTGCGCGTTTGCGCTCGGTGATGTCGACAATCGAGGCGCAGCTGATACGGCCCGCCGCCGTGTCGACCGCCGTAAGCCCTATATCCACGGGAAATTCCATGCCGTCCTTGCGCAGACCCGTCACGTCGCGCCCGCCTCCCATCACGCGCGGGCTGGGCGCGGCCGCGTAATTCTCGCGAAGCGCGACATGCCCTGCATGGAAGCGGCGCGGAAGCAGCATCTCGATTTTCTGCCCGACCAGCGCCTCGGGCGTATAGCCGAACATCTCGCACAGCCGCGTGTTGACGCTGAGGATCGTGCCGGTCGTATTCGCGACCAGCATGCCGCAAGGCGCATGATCGAAAACGGCGCGGAAAGCCGCCAGATCGATGGAGGCATCGGCCTCGCCGGAATGGTCGCTCTTCGGGATGGCCGACGCCTCTGAACATTTCAAGCTGCTGACTAAAGTCATGCCGGTACTCCGCCCGTCAGAGTGTTTCGGTTGTCCAGGCCAGCCCGCCTCATCCAAGCTCGTGGATCACCTCGTTGAGGATTGCCTGCAGGCGCTGCGGTTCCTTGGGCTTGCTCACGAACATCCGCGCGCCCCTGTGAAAACTGCGATGTGCATCCGCTCCGCCGCGCGAGGATGTCAGAACCACCGGCACCAGCTCCGCATCCAGCTTTTTCAGTTCCAGCAGGAGCGAGAATCCGTCGCGCCGGGGCATCTGCAAATCAATCAGCGCAAGATCGGGTCTGATGTCGGTATCGGTCATCAGCTGGAGGGCTTCCTCGCCGTCATGCGCGCGAATGATATCGCTCACCCTGGCATTGTTGCGCAGTGCACGCTCGATCAGATAGGCGTCGGCTTCATCATCCTCGACCAGCAATATGGAAATCGTCGAATCGACTTCGTCATCAGCACGGGAAGGGGGACCATAATGGCCCTGCGCTTTTGTTTTTGGCTGGCGATCCGCGGTTTCTGTCAAAGTGCCTGGCATATATATTCATCTCCACATGAACAGGGCATGCAGCCGAAGGATGACCATCAAAGCCCGAATCAATTTGAAGAAATAATTGCCTTGTTTATGTAAAAAAATGATGAAATACGTGTAAACCAAATAGTATTACGTAATAATACGTATAATTAAATAAGTAATATTTGAATTCAATTATACATATTTTCAAACATTATTTCCGTTTTGTCTTCATGGCGCTGCTCCTTGAGCAACGGAAGGGTTATGAGGAACTCGGTTCCGGCTCCCGGTTCAGATGAACAGCCTATCGTGCCGCCCATCGCGCCCACGGCCTTGCGGCTGAGCGTGAGCCCGAGGCCGGATCCGTCATAGTCCTTGCGGGTGTGGAGCCGCGCGAGCGGACGGAATATATAATCGAGATACTGGCTTTCCATGCCGATGCCGTTGTCGCGGATGGAGATTGTGCCCGTGTCATCGGGCTGTTCATCGAGAGTGATGGTGACAAAGGGCTGGGCGCTGTCATTATATTTGATGCCGTTGATGATCATGTTCTGTAGCGCCTGGGAGAGCAGATCGGCATTGCCCAGGATATGGAGGGCGCCGCTCACGTTCACACTGGCCCTGCGCTCATCGATATATCCCGTTATCGACGAAAGCGCGCAGTCGATCACGCGATTGACGTCGACCGGGCCGATTTCCGGCGCGCGGTTCAGCAGCGTATAGTCGGACATCACGTCCACCAGCCCGTCGAGCCGCTCGGCGGCATCGGTCATGAAATCGAGCAGGCGGGCTGTCTCGCCATGATCGCCCGCCGCGACCGCATCGCGCACCAGCTGGCTGAAGGTGATGATCTGGCGTACCGGCTGCTTGAAATCATGGGCCAGCGCGAACGCGAACGTCTCCAGCTCTGATCGCTGCTCGTCGATGATGCGGGCGCGCTCGCCAAGTTTGATCGCATTGGTGATCGTGCGGTGCAACGCATCGACCGATATGCGGGATTTGGGGATATAATCGCTGACGCCGGACTGGATCGCCCGCGCGGCGAGCGCTTCGTCACCCGCGCCGGTGCAAAGCACGATCGGCAAATGCGGAAATCCCTCGCGCAATTTTTGCGCGCAGACCATGCCGTCATGGTCAGGCAGGTCGAAATCGATCACGATGCAGTCGTATCGGTCCGGCTCGGCGAGCGCGAGCAGTTGCCGGGCGGAGGTGAGCCTGTCTATGACTGCGTCCGGCATGCTCTGCTGCGCGAGGCTGCAGACAAGGCTGAGCGACAAAAGATCGTCGTCCACAAAAAGCAGCCGTAACTGGTCTGGACTTTTGCTCACGCCGACACTCCTCATGGTCGTTGGGTCTGGCGCGCCACCCTGAGATGGCGTCCTTATGAGCTATTATAGGGGATGGAGGAGGATGCCCGTGGCAGCGGCACCAGGAACGCAGCTGATGCTGCTCTTCCTCTATGCCGATTTGGGGAATATGGCGCCGGTGACGGGGCTCCAA
>CAZLTO010000036.1:0-8743 GCA_964562475.1 uncultured Sphingobium sp.
ATGGCCGAGCATATCGCCTGGCATGCCGCGCGGCTCTGATCGCGCCTGATATTCACTCGCCACCATCCCGCTATTTCGGGTGTGGTGCTTGCCGCCAGAATCGTGCAGATTGCATCCCTCAACGGAGGATGCGCGATGGCGGCTGCGATGCAGGATTTCATCTGGGAAGACCCATTTCTTCTTGAAGACCAGTTGACCGACGACGAGCGGATGATCCGTGATGCCGCGCGGGCCTATGCGCAGGAGAAGCTCCAGCCGCGCGTGATCGAGGCCTATCGCGAGGAGAAGACCGACCCCGCCATCTTCCGAGAGATGGGTGAACTGGGCCTGCTTGGGCCGACCATTCCCACCGAATATGGTGGCGCGGGGGTGGGCTATGTCTCTTATGGCCTCGTCGCCCGCGAGGTGGAGCGAGTGGACTCGGGTTATCGATCGATGATGTCGGTGCAGTCCTCGCTGGTGATGCATCCGATCTATGCTTATGGCTCCGAGGAACAGCGGCGGAAATATCTGCCGAAGCTCGCTTCCGGCGAATGGATCGGTTGTTTTGGGCTGACAGAGCCCGATGCCGGGTCTGATCCTGGCGGCATGAAGACGCGGGCAACAAAAATCGACGGCGGATATGTGCTGAACGGCAGCAAGATGTGGATATCGAACGCGCCGATTGCCGATGTGTTTGTCGTTTGGGCGAAGTCCGATGCGCATGGCGGCAAGATCAGGGGGTTTGTGCTCGAAAAGGGCATGTCGGGCCTCTCCGCGCCCAAGATCGGGGGCAAGCTCTCGCTGCGCGCATCGATCACCGGTGAGATCGTTATGGACAATGTCGAGGTCGCTGAAGATGCGCTGCTACCTAATGCGGAGGGGCTGGGCGGGCCGTTCGGCTGCCTCAACCGCGCACGCTATGGCATTAGCTGGGGTGTGATGGGCGCGGCGGAGTTCTGCTGGCACGCCGCGCGGCAATATGGCCTGGATCGCAAGCAATTCGGAAGGCCGCTCGCGCAGACGCAGCTCTATCAGAAGAAGCTTGCCGACATGCAGACCGAGATCGCGCTGGGGCTTCAGGCTTCTTTGCGCGTCGGGCGGCTATTTGACGAGGGGCGGATAGCGCCGGAGATGATCTCGCTCGTCAAGCGCAACAACTGCGGCAAGGCGCTGGATATCGCACGGGCGGCGCGAGACATGCACGGCGGCAACGGCATCTCCGAGGAGTTTCAGGTAATGCGTCATATGTGCAACCTCGAAACGGTAAACACCTATGAGGGCGCGCATGATGTCCACGCGCTGATCCTCGGGCGGGCGCAGACCGGGCTGCAGGCGTTCTTCTGAGGATATATGGATCGCGCGACGATCGTTCATGAGAATTTTTTGCGGCGGGTCGCGGCGGGCGATCTGCCACAGGGCCGACAACCGGAAGGGCCGCTAAGCCCTGCCGATGCCGTATCGATCTTCCGTTCCGCCTGTTTATCCCGTGCGCTCGACCGGCAGAGCAGGGCGATGCAGGCGGTGGGGCAGGGCTTCTACACCATCGGCTCGTCCGGCCATGAAGGCATGGCGGCAGTTGCTGCGGCGCTGCGGCCCACCGACATGGCGTTCCTGCATTATCGGGATGCAGCGTTCCAGATTGAACGCGCGAACCAGGTTCCAGGCCAGTCGATCGCGTGGGACATGCTCCTGTCCTTCGCCTGCTCGGCGGAAGACCCGATCTCGGGCGGACGCCACAAGGTGCTGGGCTCGAAGGCGCTCCATATTCCGCCGCAGACGTCGACCATCGCCAGCCATCTGCCCAAGGCGGTAGGAACGGCGTATTCGATCGGTCTCGCCAAGCGTAATCCGCCCGAGCACAAGGCGCTCGCCGATGACGCCATCGTCCTATGTTCGTTCGGAGACGCATCCGCCAACCATTCGACCGCGCAGGGGGCGTTCAACACCGCGCAATGGACTGCCTATCAGTCGGTGCCGCTCCCGCTCCTGTTCGTATGCGAGGATAACGGCATTGGCATTTCGACCAAGACGCCCAAGGGCTGGATTAACGCCACATTCTCCCATCGCCCCGGCCTTGCCTATTTTTCTTGCGATGGTCTCGATCTGTATGACACCTATCGGGTTGCCAGCGAGGCGGCGCACTATGTGCGCACACGCCGCAAGCCCGCCTTCCTCCATATGCGCACTGTCCGGCTTTACGGCCATGCCGGAGCGGATGTTGCGACCACCTATCTCCCCCGCGAGGAGGTGGAGGCTGAGGAAGCGAACGATCCGCTGCTCCACACGGTGCGGTTGCTGGACGAGGCGGGCGCGCTGAGCCTGCGAGAAGCGCTAACAATATACCAGCAAACGGGTCAGCGGGTAGAGCGGATCGCGGCGGAAGCCGTTACCCGCCCGCGCCTCAAGACGGCGAGCGAGGTGATGGCGAGCATCATCCCACCTCCGCGCGCCTGTAAACCCAGCAATGGCCCTTCTCCCGAGGCCCGTGCGCAGGCGTTCGGGCCGGACCTTAAAGCGATGGCCGAGCCGCAAATCTTGTCACGCCTCATCAACTGGGCGTTGACCGATCTGATGCTGGAACATGAAGAGATCGTGCTGATGGGTGAGGATGTCGGCCGCAAGGGCGGCGTCTACGGTGTCACGCAGAAGCTCATGAGCCGCTTCGGCCCGGCGCGCGTGATCGATACGCTGCTTGATGAGCAATCGATCCTCGGTCTCGGCATCGGCATGGCGCATAACGGCTTTATCCCGATGCCGGAGATCCAGTTCCTTGCCTATGTGCACAATGCGGAGGACCAGCTGCGCGGTGAGGCGGCGACCTTGCCCTTCCTCTCCAACGGCCAGTTCACCAATCCGATGGTCGTGCGCATCGCCGGGCTGGGCTATCAGAAGGGCTTTGGCGGCCATTTCCACAATGACAACTCGGTTGCGGTGCTGCGCGATATTCCGGGCCTCATCCTCGCCTGCCCATCGAATGGCGCGGACGCGGCGATGATGCTGCGCGAGTGCGTGCGGCTGGCGCGGGAGGAACAGCGGCTGGTGGTGTTTCTGGAACCCATCGCGCTTTACCCGATGCGCGACCTCTATGCTCCGGGCGATGGCGGCTGGATGACGCGCTATCCCGATCCGTTGCAGCGCATTGCACTAGGCGAGGTGGGCGTGCATGGCGATGGAGCGGACCTTGCGATCCTCACCTTCGGTAATGGGGTCTATCTTTCGGCCCAGGCACAGAAGCTGCTCAATGACCAAGGCGTCGATGCCCGGGTAATCGATATACGCTGGCTCTCGCCGCTACCGGATGACGCTATTGTCGCTGCCCTGGCCGGATGCGCGAAGGTGCTGATTGTCGACGAGACGCGGCGGAGTGGCGGCATCGCGGAGGCATTGATGGCGCTGCTTGCCAAGCGAACCGATGTTCCGCACGCTCGCATCACGGCGGAGGACAGCTTCATAGCCACCGGCCCCGCTTACGCTGCGACCATGCCGTCGACCGAGAGTATCGTCGCTGCCGCGCTGAGCCTTGTTCGGGCAAGGCCGTGAAGACCGCGGTCGTCATTTGTCCCGGGCGCGGCACCTATAACAAGACCGAGCTGGGCTATATCAAGCAACATTTCCCGGATGCCGCGCTGCTCGCCCGCTTCGACGCGATGCGCCGAGAGGCTGGTCAACCCACGCTTGCAGAGCTTGACGGGGCGGAACGTTTCTCGATCGCCACGCATACGCGCGGAGACAATGCCTCGGCGCTGATCTATGCCGCGACATTGGGCGATTCTCTGGCAATCGATAGGCAAGAGATCGAGATCGTCGCGGTGACGGGCAATTCGATGGGCTGGTATTCCGCCCTCGCCTGCGCAGGCGCGCTATCTCCCGAAGATGGCTTTCAGGTAGCGAATATTATGGGCACGCTGATGCAGCAGTCGCTGATCGGCGGCCAGCTCGTCTATCCGTTCTTGGGAGACGATTGGCGAGCTGACCCTGAAAGACGCGTTGCGCTTGTCGCGCTGATAGCCGAGATAGCAGCGCGACAGGATCATGAACTCCATCTCTCTATTGAGCTTGGCGGCATGCTGGTGCTGGCGGGCAACGACGCCGGGCTTGCCGCATTCGAGGCTGTGGTTCCGCCCCTCGACAGGCGTTTTCCGATGCGGCTGGGCAATCATGCGGCGTTCCACACGCCAATGATGGAGCCGGTCGCCGCGCAAGGCCGGGATGCGCTCCCTCCAGATCTGTTCGCCGATCCCGCCCTGCCGCTCATCGACGGGCGTGGCGCGATCTGGTGGCCCAAAGCGACGGATACACAGGCGCTCTGGCGCTATACGCTCGATACGCAAGTGACCGAGACCTATGATTTCACCCACGCCATCACCACCGCAGCGCGCGAGTTCGCGCCCGATCTGTTCCTCGTCACCGGACCGGGCGCCACGCTCGGTGGCGCCGTCGCCCAATCGCTCATCCTCGCGCACTGGAAGGGCATGACCTCGAAGATGGATTTCAAGCGGCGGCAAGACGAAGCTCCTCTGCTCCTCTCAATGGGTTTGGCGGAACAGCGGGTTCTGGCAGGGGTGCGTTCTTAGCACTTGCAGCATAAAGCGTTTTGCCTTTAGGGTGGGTGAACAAGACGGCTTCCTGGTGCAGGAGGAGGTTGGCTTGCGGTCTGCACCTCAGCGATAGAGTCCGTCATGATCGTACAAAACCCGGATATCCGGTATCTCGGCCGCCTGCTCGGCAACGTCATCCGCGCTTATGGCGGAGACAAGCTCTACCGACAGACGGAATATATCCGCTCCGCCTCGGTGGACCGGGCGCGCGGCGTCGAAGGCGCACAGATGGCTGACACGGGCCTCAATGCGCTTGGTCTTGACGATACGCTCTCGTTCGTGCGCGGGTTCATGCTGTTTTCCATGTTGGCGAATCTCGCGGAAGACCGGCAGGGCGCGGGGACCGACATGGGCGCGACCTTCTCCGAAGCGGTCGCGGAACTGGAGCAGCACGGCATCGACCATGCCCAGGTGGTGGATATGCTCCGTAATGCGCATATAGCACCGGTACTCACCGCGCATCCGACCGAGGTGCGCCGCAAGTCGATGATCGATCACAAGAACCGCATCGCGGAACTGATGCGGCTGCGCGATGCCAAACGGGCTGAGACCGACGATGGCGAGCCGCTCGACGAAGCGATCAGCCGCCAGATCGCGCTACTGTGGCAGACCCGCCCGCTACGGCGCGAGCGCCTCTATGTGCAGGACGAGATCGACAATGTCCTCTCCTATTTCCGGGATGTGTTTCTGCCGGTTCTGCCCGCACTATACGCCCGGTGGGAGCGCGTACTGGGTCATCGCCCGCCGAGTTTCCTGCGCATCGGCAACTGGATCGGCGGGGATCGGGACGGCAACCCCTATGTTCAGGCGGAGCAGCTGCGCTCGGTGCTGGCGCGTGGCTGCTCGGTCGCGTTGCAGCATTATCTGGAGGCGGTGCACGCGCTGGGGGCGGAGCTTTCGATCTCGACCGAACTGGCGCATGCGCCGGAAGGTGTGCTCGCGCTGGCGGATGCAAGCGGAGACGCCAGCGCCAGCCGCAAGGACGAGCCCTACCGCCGGGCGTTGTCGGGTATCTATGCGCGGCTTTCCGCAACGCATGAGGCGCTGACGGGTGCGCCGCCGCCGCGTCCGTCCGGCCTGATGGGTGCTGCTTATACAGATACCACCGAGTTGCGGACGGATCTCGTGACGCTGGCGCAAGGTCTGGCAAGCGAGGGGGCGGGCGCGCTTGCGACCGGGGGCAAGCTCGGGCGACTGATCCGGGCGGTCGATACCTTCGGTTTCCATCTCACGACTCTCGACATGCGGCAGAACAGTGCGGTGCACGAGCGCGTTGTGGCTGAGCTGCTCCGGCAGGCGGGCGTATCAGCAGAGTATCTTGCGCTGGATGAGCGGGCGCGGATTGATTTGCTGCGCACGGAACTGGCGACCAATCGCCCGCTAGGTTCCCGCTTCAGCAATTATGGCGAAGAAACCACGAGCGAGCTGGCCATCCTTGAAGCGGCGGCGGAGGCGCATGGCAAATATGGCCCAGCCTGCATCACCCAATATATCATCAGCAAGGCCGAAAGCGTGTCGGATATGCTGGAGGTGGCGCTGCTTTTGAAAGAAGTGGGGCTATGGCGCGCAGGCGAGGCGGGCGCGATGCCGACTTGCGCGGTGATGCCGGTGCCGCTGTTCGAGACGATTGCTGACCTTGAGGCGGCTCCCGCGATCATGGCCGCCTATTTCGGATTGCCGGAGATCGGTGCGATTGCGCGGGCGCGCGGCTATCAGGAAGTGATGATCGGCTATTCGGACAGCAACAAGGACGGCGGCTACCTCACCTCCAACTGGAGCCTGTATCAGGCGAGCGAGGCATTGGCGCCGGTGTTCGAGAAGGCCAAGGTCGCGATGCAGCTGTTCCACGGGCGCGGCGGGGCGGTCGGTCGTGGCGGCGGGTCGGCCTTCGCGGCCATTCGCGCCCAGCCTTCGGTTTCTGTGCAGGGGCGCATCCGCATCACCGAGCAGGGCGAGGTTATCGCCGCCAAGTTCGGCACGGCGGAGAGCGCGGCTGCCAATCTGGAGGCGATGACAGCCGCTACCCTGCTGGCGACGCTGGAGCCGCAAAAGCTGGGTGCGAAGGACGCCGCCCGGTTTTCCGCGGCGATGGAGGAGCTCTCCGCCGCCGCCTTCGGCGCCTATCGCGGCCTGGTCTACGAAACGCCCGGGTTCAAGACCTTCTTTCGCCAGCTTACGCCGATTCAGGAAATCGCCGGTCTCAAGATCGGTTCGCGCCCGGCGAGCCGCACCAAGAGCGACGCGATCGAGGATTTGCGCGCCATTCCGTGGGTGTTCAGCTGGTCGCAGGCGCGGGTGATGCTGCCCGGCTGGTATGGTGTGAGCGCGGCATTGGAGCGCTTTGAAGACAAGGCGCTGCTCGCGGACATGGCACGGCACTGGCCGTTCCTGCAATCGACCCTCGCCAATATGGAGATGGTGCTGGCGAAGTCCGATCTCGACATCGCCGCGCATTATTTGCCGCTGGTCGAGGACAAGGACACCGGCGCCGCGATCTTCTCCCGCATCCGGGACGGCTGGAAGCAGGCGCATGACGGATTGCTCGCCGCCACGGGCCAGAGCCGCCTGCTGGAGGCTAATCCGGCGCTTGATCGTTCGATCCGCCTGCGGCTGCCCTATATCGAGCCGCTGAACCTGCTTCAGGTCGAGCTGTTGAAGCGCCACCGTGCGGGCGAGAGTGACCCGCGCATCCGCGAGGGGATAGAGCTTTCGATCAACGCGATTGCAACGGCACTGCGCAACAGCGGTTAACCCCAAACCCTTGACCTGCGTGCGCCCATGCGCCAAGGCGGCGGCGTGAATTTTCACCCCAAGCGCGCGAAGGGCAATATGGCCGAAACGGCGGAAAAACCACTGAGCTTCCAGAGGCTGATCCTCACCCTGCACGACTATTGGAGCAGGCAGGGCTGCGTGATCCTCCAGCCATACGACATGCGCGTCGGCGCAGGCACCTTTCACCCGGCCACCACACTCCGCAGCCTCGGGCCGGAGGCGTGGAACTGCGCCTACGTGCAGCCGAGCCGTCGGCCGACCGATGGTCGCTATGGCGAGAACCCCAATCGCCTACAGCATTATTACCAGTATCAGGTCATCATGAAGCCCTCGCCGCCGGATTTGCAGGCGCTGTATCTGGGCAGCCTCGCCGAGATCGGCATTGATCCGCTGCTGCATGACATCCGCTTTGTCGAGGATGACTGGGAAAGCCCGACTTTGGGCGCATGGGGGCTGGGCTGGGAGGTCTGGTGCGACGGCATGGAGGTGACGCAGTTCACTTACTTTCAGCAGATGGGCGGGTTTGACTGCAAGCCGGTCGCGGGGGAGCTCACCTACGGGCTGGAGCGGCTTGCGATGTATATTCAGGGCGTCGATAGTGTTTATGATCTCGTGTTCAACGATGCGGTCGATGGCCGTCCTGCCGTCACTTATGGCGACGTGTTCCTCGCCAACGAGCAGCAGATGTCGAAATGGAATTTCGAGGTGGCGGATACGGACAGCTTGCTGAAAGGCTTTGAGGCGGCTGAGGCGGAGTGCCAGCGCAGCATCGCGGCGGGCGTGCCGCTCGCGGCCTATGATCAGGCGATCGAGGCGAGCCATCTCTTCAACCTGTTGCAGGCGCGTGGCGTCATCAGCGTGCAGGAGCGCGCCAATTATATCGGCCGGGTGCGCGATCTCGCCAAGGGAAGTTGCGCCGCGTGGATGCAGGTCAACGGGTGGGCGGAATGAGCTCGGATTTCCTTTTAGAGCTGCGCTGCGAGGAAATCCCCGCGCGGATGCAGGCGAAGGCGTCCGACGATCTCGCGCGCCTGTTCACCGAGCGGCTCAGCGAGGCGGGTCTGAAGGCGGAAGCGCTCACCAGCTACGTCACACCGCGCCGCCTCGCGCTGATCGCGCATGGCCTGCCGCTCCGGACGCAGGCGATTAGCGAAGAGCATAAAGGCCCGCGCACCTCCGCGCCGGAACAGGCGCTGGAAGGCTTCCTGCGCAAGACGGGCCTCTCGAAGGACCAGCTCGAGGACCGCGACGGAGTATGGTTCGCGGTGGTCGAGAAGCCGGGCCGGGCCACAGCCGCTGTGTTGGCGGAAGCCTTTCCCGCGCACCGCCGCGCCTTTCCCTGCACCAACTCGATCCGCCTGGGTGCTGCAGCGCCACTCACTCAGAGCTGG
>CAZLTO010000037.1:0-8684 GCA_964562475.1 uncultured Sphingobium sp.
GACCAGACCGCGCAGGCCAGCATCGACATCCATCGCAATATCCAGGAAATTGACGAGTCGGCGCGCTCTGCTGCCCAGGGGGCGAGCGAGCTGCAGCAGGTGGCCCGCACAGTGACAGAGGTTTCGCACCGCATCAGCGGGCGGGTGGAGACTTTCCTGGAAGCGGTGCGGGCGGCGGCCTAATAACCGCTCTAACGTTCCTTCAGCCGCGGCATCAGTTCGACGAAGTTGCAGGGGCGGTAGCGGCTGTCGAGCTGCGTCTTCAATATGCCGTCCCATCCGTCCTTCACCGCGCCGGGGCTGCCGGGCAGTGCGAAGATATAGGTGCCCTTGGCGACGCAGGCACAGGCGCGGGACTGGATCGTCGAGGTGCCGATCTTCTCGAAGCTCAACAGCCGGAACAGTTCGCCAAAGCCGGGAATATGTTTGTCCGCCACCTGCGCGAGTGCTGCGGGCGTCACGTCGAGGCCCGTGACGCCGGTGCCGCCCGTGGTGACGATACAATCGACGTTTGGATCGTCGATCCATTCCTTGAGGCGCTCTACGATCCGTTCGAGGTCGTCGATCTCGATCACGCGCGCTGCAAGCTCATGCCCTGCATCATGGATACGCTCGACCAGCGCCTCGCCGGAGCGGTCGTCACGCAGCGTGCGTGTGTCTGAAATGGTCATCAGCGCAATGCGGACCGGCAGAAACACCGCATTCACATCGATCGGCATGATTAGCGGCTGATCCGGTAGCTGACCTCGACAGGCTTGCCGTTCTTCAGGGTCGGGAAGGCGGGCCATTTGCCCTGCGCCATCGCGGTCAAGGCGTCGGCCTTACCCTCGTCACGCAGCTCATACATCCAGTAGTTCCGCATCACGATGTTCACATAGGCGCGGGTTTCGTAATAGGGGAGCGACTCCATGAACAGCAGTGGGTCGCCATTGTCCTGAACCTGGCTGTTCCACCGTTCGAACGGAAGGGGCCCGGCATTTGAGGCCGCCATGGGCTTGGGCAGCAGGCCGCCGGTCGCTTGCATGTCGGGCAGGGTTTCGAGATAGCGCTGACCATATTCGAGGTTGGTGGAGGGGGTGTGGAGCCGTGCGAGCGGAACGGGCTGTCCGTCCATCATGCGTGCGGTGCCGGGCATCACCTGCATCAGGCCGCGCGCGCCAGCCGGGCTGACGGCGTCGGCGCGAAAAACCGACTCCTGCAGCGCATGGGCATAGACCAGCGCTGGGTCGACGCGCCAGCCGCCATCGGGCTTCCAGCTTGGGCGGGGGAAGCGGCCGAACGTGCCGCCATCATGGCCTGCGGGGCCATGTTGCGCGAGCCAGATCTGGGTTGCGGGGAGGTCCATCGTATCGGTGAGGGAGAGAAGCGAGTCATAATCCCTGAGCGTCCCGATCGCCGCTTGATGGCGTAGAAGCTGATCGGCGAGATCGTCTTCGCCAACGTCATGCAGCGACAGCGCCGCCTTGACCGCCGGCTTGTCCAGAATGGCGGCGGAGCGCATCGGGTTCATCGCGGCCTGCGGCGCGTCGATGCCCAGCGTCTCGCGCGCGAGCATGCCATAGAAGCTGTCGGACCGTTGCGCCGCGCGTTTCAGCAATGCTTCGACCTTGGCGGGCTGACCGGCGTTCATCCACGCGCGCGCCGCCCAATAGGCGCCAGCCGCGCGCATGTCGTCGTTGGAGGCGATATTCATCAACTGCTCGAACGCGGCGGCGGCGGCTCGAGGGTCGTTCTGGCGCCAGTTGGCAAGGCCGATAGTCCAGTGCGCCTGCATCACCCAGTCACAGGCCGCCCCGGTTGCGACTACCTGATTGGCGAGGCGCAGCGCGCTGGCATCATCATTGTTGACATAATGCGACCAGGCGATGCGCTGGCGTGCCTCGGCAAGGCCATCAGGCGTGAGCGATACCTCGACGTCCGGCGTGATCAGCGCTTCCGCCGAGCCGGGGGTGTTCGCCTTGATGAACGGCTGGATCTGCGCCACCAGCGCTTGCGCGGCGGCGTCCTGTTTCACTGTCGCGATATATTGGCGGCGGGGCGCGGAGCCGAGCCACATCAGCTTCTGCACCTGCGGGCCATCGGGCAGCAACTCCGCACCCCGCTTTTTCGCCATGCGGGAAAGCTGGTCGGCGTCCGGCAACCAGCTTGCCTTGTTCAATAGGTCGAGCAGGTCGAAAAGCTCGACCTTGGGGGAATTCTTGGCGGTATAAAGCTCCGCGAGTGCGACGGAACGGACGGGATCGTCCTTGTCCAGCGACGCGATCCGGCTCTTGGCTTCAGCCCAGTTGGAGGTGCGCAGGGCCGCGAACAGGGCGCGATAGGTGTCCTGCGCTGAGAGGGGCGAAACAGCGGCCTGGGCATCAGCGCTGCCTTGCGGCGCAACGAGCGTAGGGTCAGCATACGCGACCCCCGCTTGCACCATCATAACGCTGGCCGCTATCGCCAGAAAAGAAGCTCTCACTGTCCCCAACCCTTGACCAGTTCCTGCAAGATCCGCCACGCACCCGCCTTTGCCAGCGGCTGCCCCAGCATCAAACGGGGATGCGCAATCGCAGCCGCAGGAACGATGCCGCCCGAATGGTTAACAAAAGGTAAATTTTGTGTCGAATCAAGCCCGCCGGTCGGATTGAGAGCACGGTTCACCTGATCACCGAGCAAAAGCAACGATTTGGGAGCGACGAGGCCGATATGATGGCGCATCCGTGCGGTCAGGGCGTCGAGGCTCGCCGCATCCAGCATTCCGCCCGCCGGAGCAACGATACTGAGCGAGGCAACATAACATTCGGGCAAATGTAATCCGATCGCCTGCATTATGCGTTCCAGCAGACGCATACCGTCTGGCGCGAGGGGGCATCCCGCCTGCGTCGCGCCGGAATCGGGCGCGTGAACGAGGATCATCACGCGCGGCGCGCTCGGGCCCATGGGCAATATGCGCGGGCCGGGCCATGCGGATTCGGGTATATACGCCGCGCGCTCCAGCCAGCCATGAAACGCATCGAGGGTGTCGGGAAAACCGGCTTGCGCGGATGGGGCCGAGTGATGGGCATGAGGGCGCAGCGCGGCAGGCTTCGGCTTCAGCCAGTTGACCGGCGTCTCTGAAACGGCGCCATCGACCCCCGCTAGCGCCCACCATGCCAGCAGTCCCTCGATATGCGCCTGTGCGTTTGGCCCCCCGGCCTGCAAATATTCATTACTTGGCATAAGCGGGCACTAGACGCACGGCTTGACGAACGCGTCAAGAAGGGTCATCGCGCCAGTGTGATGAACTGAGATACGCGCACGCCAGCCGGAGGGAGCGGTGTGGGGTGGCACGAGGAAGGGTGGATAAGACCATGAGCGAACGCGAATCGATGCCCTATGACGTCGTGATTGTCGGCGGTGGTCCGGCAGGACTTTCAGCGGCGATCCGGTTGAAACAACTGGCGAATGCGGCGGGCAAGGAAATCTCGGTCTGCATCCTCGAAAAGGGTTCCGAAATCGGCGCGCATATCCTGTCCGGCGCGGTGATCGACCCCAAGGCGCTCGACGAATTGCTGCCGGAATGGCGCGACATGGGATGCCCGCTTGCCGAAGTGCCGGTGACGGACAACCAGCACTGGTTTCTCACCAAGGGCGGCAAATTTGCGATGCCGCATATCTTCACACCCAAATTCATGCACAACGAGGGTACCTATACCGGCTCATTGGGTAACCTGTGCCGCTGGCTCGCGGAGCAGGCCGAGGGGTTGGGCGTCGAAATCTTCCCCGGCTTTCCGGCGGCGGAACTGCTCTATAACGAAGACGGCTCGGTCAAGGGTGTGGCGACCGGCGATATGGGCGTCGCGCGCGATGGCGAGCACAAGGGCGATTATCAGCCGGGCATGGAGCTGCATGGGCGCTATACACTGTTCGCGGAGGGCGCGCGCGGGCACCTGACCAAGCAGCTCAAGGCCAAGTTCGATCTCGAGGCGGATTGCGAGCCACAGGTCTACGGCCTCGGCATGAAGGAGCTATGGGATATCGACCCCGCGAAGCACCAGCCCGGCCTCGTCATCCATACGCAGGGCTGGCCGCTCACCGATGCCTATGGCGGCGGCTTCCTCTATCATCAGGCGAACGGGCAGGTGGCATTGGGCTTCGTAGTCGGCCTCTCCTATCGCAACCCGCACCTGTTCCCGTTCGAGGAGTTCCAGCGCTGGAAGCAGCATCCGGAAATCCGCAAATATCTCGAAGGCGGCAAGCGCGTGTCTTATGGCGCGCGCGCGATCAACGAGGGCGGCTGGCAGTCGATCCCGAAGCTCGAATTCCCCGGCGGCGCGCTCATCGGCTGCTCGGCGGGTTTCGTCAATGTGCCGCGCATCAAGGGCACGCATACCGCGATGAAATCCGGCATGTTGGCGGCGGACAGTGTGTTTGACGCGGTGGTTGCGGATCGTTCCGGCGACGAACTCGGCAGCTATGAGCGCGCGCTGCGCTCCAGCTGGATCGCGGACGAGCTCAAGCTGGTGAAGAATGCTGAACCTGCCGTGTCCAAATTCGGTGGCACGTTGGGCACGATCCTTGCCGGTATCGACATGTGGATGCGGGTGCTCAAGATCGGCCTGCCGATCACCATGAAGCACAAGCCCGACCACACCAAGCTGTGGCGCAAGGAGCATTGTGCGAAGATCGACTATCCCAAGCCCGATGGCGTCATTAGCTTTGACCGGCTGACCTCCGTGTCCTTCTCCTTCACCAATCATGAGGAAGACCAGCCCTGCCATCTGCAGCTCAAGGATCCCGCGATCCCGATCAGCTATAACCTGCCGCTCTATGACGAGCCTGCGCAGCGTTACTGCCCGGCGGGGGTCTATGAGGTGGTGGGACAGGACGAGGGCAATCCGCGCTTCCAGATCAACGCGCAGAACTGCGTCCACTGCAAGACCTGCGACATCAAGGACCCGACCCAGAATATCAACTGGGTGACGCCGGAAGGCGGCGGCGGCCCCAATTACCCCAATATGTGAGGATGAAGTGCCGCCGGTGCTGAAACGACATATCGCTTTGGCGCCGGTGTTTGGGCTGTTGTTGGTGTCGCCGGTGGCTGCTTATGCGGCGAGCAAACCCGCCAGCGAGGATCAGCGGCTCGATGCCTATGTCGCCGCGCGGATGGCCGAGGGCGATGGCGCGTTGCAGGCGGCGGCCAAGGCCTATGCGCAGGCGATCGCGCTCGATCCCGCCAGCCGGGATGTCGCGCACCGCGCCTATCGGCAGGCGGTGCTTGCGGGCGACAGGGCGCTGGCGTTGAAAGCCGCGCATACGCTCGACAATGCCGCCATATTGCCGCCTGATGGCGCGGTTCTGTTGCTCAGCGATGCTTTGGCGCGCGGCAAGTGGAAGGAAGCCTCCGCGCTGCTGGACCGGATCGAGCAGGAGGGCAATTTCGCGTTCATCGTGCCGTTCATGCAGAGCTGGATATCGATGAAGGCCGGGCCTTATGATCCGCCGGTGGTTCCGGTCGCAAAGCCCTATGCGGTGTTTGCCGTGCGCTATACCGAGGAGCAACTGCTGCTCCAGCGGCTGGCGCTGGGCGATGCGGCGGGCGCGGCGGATACCTATGCGCAGGCGCGGGCGCGCGGCACCGTCTTCGGTCCGCAGCAGCGCGCGGCGATGGCGTCGCGTTTTTCCGCTCTTGGCCGCAGTGATCTTGCGCGCGATCTCGCCGGTGACATGGAGGCCATGAAGGGGTGCGCTGCCGCTGCTTATGCTTTCACCCCCGGTGCTGGCCTTGCCCGGCTGCTATCGCGCCTCGCGCTCGATCTTATCGGGCAGGGCGAGCCGAGTGCGACCTTGAGCATCGCGCGGCTGGCGAGTTTCGCCGATCCTGCCGATGACGATGCCCGCCTGCTGGTGACGCGCGCGGCCTTGGTGGGAGAGATGGCGCAAACGGGCCGCACGGAAGCGGAGACAATCGGCCCCTGCTCGCCCGCATGGCCCGATGCGCAGAACCTGCGCCTGCGCGCGATGGTAATGGCGGGCGATGGCGATGAGGCGGTGGCGCAGGCGCGGCGCATGGCCGCCAGCCCGGATGTGCGCAGCCTGCGCTTGCTTGGCGATGTGCTGGTGCAGACCGGCGACAACCAGGGCGCGGTCGCTGCCTATACGCAGGCGCGCAGCCTACAGTCCGACAAGGATGAACCATCGCTGCTGCTGCAACTTGCGGGCGCGCTGGAGCAATCCGGCGATTGGGCGCAGGCCAAGCCGCTGCTCGAAAAGGTGATTGCCAGCGCGCCGGATAGCGCCGCCGCCCTGAACTATATCGGCTATGCGATGGCCGACCGGGGTGAGGATCTGCCCCGCGCCATAGCGCTGTTGGAGCGCGCCAACCGCATCGCCCCGAAGGAACCGGCCTTTGTCGATAGTCTTGGCTGGGCGCTTTACAAGGCCGGTCAGGCCGAAAAGGCGCTGCCGCTGATCGAGAGCGCGGTTTCGGCGGCCCCCGGCAATGCGGAGATCAACGAGCATCTTGGGGACATATATTGGGCGCTGGGGCGCAGGTTCGAGGCGCGGGCGGCATGGCGCGCGGCGCTTGCCGGGCTAGATGACGACAAGGCGGCCGAGAAGTCCCGTGCACGCTTGACGCACAAGCTCGATTTCGGGACGGATACCGTCGCACCCAAGTCATGACCCCGATCACCGAGACCGCCTATGCCAAGATCAACCTCGCGCTGCATGTCCGCGCGCGCAGGCCCGATGGCTATCACGAGATCGAGACCCTGTTCGCCTTTTGCGCGGATGGCGACAGGATCAGCGTCGAACCCGCCCATGATGTGTCGCTTTCGATCATCGGCCCGTTTGGCGATGGTCTGCCAGTCGATGAAGGCAATCTGGTGCTGCGCGCGGCGCTTGCCGTTCAGGCGTATTTCGGGGTGGCAAAGGGCGCGCATATCACGCTCGACAAGCGCCTGCCAGTGGCGGCGGGGCTGGGCGGCGGCTCGGCGGATGCGGCGGCAACCGCGCGGGCATTGAACAGGCTCTGGGGTCTGGACGCGGACGACGCGCGGTTGATAGCGGCAACAGGATCCTTGGGCGCCGACGTCGCAGTGTGCGTCGCGTCGCAATCCGCGCTTGGCAAGGGGCTGGGCGACATATTGACGCCCCCTCCTGCGGATATGCCGGAGCCGGGGACGCCGATCCTGCTCGTCAATCCACTGAAGCCCTGCCCGACCGGGGCTGTCTATAAAGGCTGGGATGGGGCGGATCGCGGTTCGCTCGCCATCATGCGCTCGGGCTGGCGCAATGATCTGACGCCCAGCGCCATCCTGCAGGTGCCGGAGATCGGCATGGCGCTCTATCTGCTGGATGACATCGGCACGGCGAATCTCGTGCGCATGTCAGGCTCCGGCGCGACCTGCTTCGGCTTGTTCGACGATATGGCTGATCGGGACGAGGCGCAGGCGGATATCGCTGCACAGCAGCCCGGCTGGTGGACGTGCGCGAGCGTGCTCCGGTGAGCGAGGCGTATCGGATCATCAAGGGCGGGGACGCGCCGATCCTGATCGTCTCCGATCATGCCTCCAACCATGTGCCGGAGGACATCGATCTCGGCATCGCGCCGGAGCTGCTTCACCAGCATATCGCGCTCGATATCGGCGCGGCGGAGGTGAGCGGCCTGCTCGCAGAGCGGCTCCAATGCACAGCCATTCTGGGCGGCATCTCGCGGCTGGTGTGCGACCTCAATCGAGAGGAGCACGCGCCCGGCCTCATTCCGCATATTACTGATGGGCATGTCATCCCCGGCAACGAACATGCCGATCACGCGGAGCGGCTGGCGCGCTTTCACCAACCCTATCATGCGGAGGTCGCGCGGCAGATTGCCGCCATCGCGCGCCCGTTCATCGTTTCGGTCCACAGCTTCACGCCGTGCCTCGCATCACACCCGGATCAGCAGCGCCCGTGGGAAATCGGCGTGCTCTATAACGAGAATGACCGGGCCGCGCGCATCGCGATTCCGATGCTGGAGGCCGCAGGGCTGATCGTGGGGGATCAGTTGCCCTATTCCGGTCGCCTCTTGAACTACACGATGAACCGCCATGCCGAGGCGAACCATATCCACTATCTCGGCATAGAAATGCGGCAGGATATTTCCGGCACGGCTGAAGGCCAGCGCCGCTATGCGGACATCCTTGCGCCGATTGTGGAGCAGTGCCGCGCCTTGCTTGCATGAACGCGTCTGCGGGGATAGAGGCAAGCGCCACGCACAACAGGGCAGACGACATGACTCACAGCTTTGACAAATCCCAACTTCCCAGCCGCCATGTGTCCGTAGGGCCGGAGCGCGCGCCGCACCGCAGCTATTATTACGCGATGGGCTGGAAGGAAGAGGATATTGCCAAGCCCTTCGTAGGCCTCGTTTCGGCGGGCAATGACAGCGCGCCGTGCAACACCACGCTCGATGCGCAGGCCAATTGGGCGCGCGAGGGGGTGCAGGCGGGCGGCGGCACGCCGTTCCGCTTCAACACCATCACCGTGACCGACGGCATCGCCATGGGCCATCAGGGCATGAAGAGCAGCCTGGTGAGCCGCGAGGTCATCGCGGACTCGGTCGAGCTGTCCGTGCGCGGCCATTGCTATGACGCGCTCGTCACCTTCGCCGGCTGCGACAAGTCGCTGCCCGGCATGATGATGGCGATGCTGCGCCTCAACGTGCCGTCGATCTTCATCTA
>CAZLTO010000038.1:0-8630 GCA_964562475.1 uncultured Sphingobium sp.
CCTATCGGGCAACCGATGCCCGACGGGCTTCTCCTTGGGGCCAAACGCAATCGACTTCCCTTCCTTCATCAACAACACCAGATCGACCGGGGCGAGGAGGGACGGCCTGTGCGCAACCGCAATAACGATAGCCCCCCGCGCCCTGACATCGGCGATAGCACTTGCCAGCGCCTCCTCTCCTTGCGCATCAAGATTGGAATTTGGTTCATCGAGAATGATAAGGAACGGGTCACCATAAAGGGCGCGCGCGAGGCCGATGCGCTGGCGCTGCCCGCCGGAGAGCGCCCTGCCGTCCGGTCCAACCTGCGAGTTATAGCCATCGGGCAGGTGCAGGATCAGGTCATGCACACCAGCGAGCTTGGCCGCCTTGATGACGTCTTCGGAGATGGCATCGGGGTCAAACCGCGCGATATTCTCAGCCACCGTGCCAGTTATCAGCTCCACATTCTGCGGGAGATAACCAATATAGCGTCCCAAAGTGTCGGGCGGCCATTGGGTCAGGTCGGCATTATCGAGTCGCACCGCGCCGGATTTGAGAGGCCATATCCCTGCCAGTGCCCGCACCAGCGTCGATTTGCCGCAACCGCTCGGCCCCAGAATCGCCAGTCCCTCGCCCGCGCGCAGGCCGAATTTCACACCCTGTACGGTCAGACGATCGGTCCCCGGCGGACCGAGCGTGACGTCCTCCGCCTCCATCAGCTTATCTGGCGGCGGCAGCATATCGGCTGAGGGGAGTTCCGGCATAGCGAGGATCAGGGTCTTGAGCCGCGCCCAGCCCTGCCGCGCGCCGACAAAGCCGCGCCAGTTGGCGATCGCTGCCTCGACCGGCGCCAGCGCGCGCGAGGACAGGATCGAGCTGGCGAAAATCACGCCGCCGCTCGCCTGCTGATCCATCACCAGCAGCGCGCCGACGGTAAGGACACCGGATTGCAACACCATGCGCAAAATCTTGGTGAGGTTGCTTAAAGAATTGGCGATGGCGTTCAGTTTCTCCTGTGCGGCGAGGAACTGGCCGCTCGTAACGCGCCAGCGCGCCGCGACGCGTCCCTCCATACCCAGCGCCGAGATCGATTCCGCATGGCGGCGGGTGATGTCCGCCACCATTTGCCGGGCTCCGGCCAGCGCCATCAGCTTCTGGTTCTTTTCCGACGTCAGCCGCTCGGTGAGGAAGGTCAGGAACACCAGAATGGCGCCGCCGATCAGCACCGTTATGCCAAGATAGGGGTGCAGCAGAAACAGGATGATGATGAAGAACAGCATCCACGGCAAATCGACCAATGCGGACGGCCCAGGCCCGGCCAGAAACTGGCGCAGCTGATCAAGGTCGCGCATCGGCTGGAGGCTATCCATCTGCGTCTGTGTGCGCGCCATGATACCCATCAGCTTGTGCACATCACTGCTCAAATCGACATCGACCGCCGCCGAGAAATGGAGCAAAACCCGGCTGCGGATATAATCCAGTACGCCCTGAAAGGCATAGGCGATCAGCACGAGGATGGCGCAGCCGACCAGCGTCGGGATGCTGCCGCTGGGCAGCACCATATCATAGACCATCATCATATAGAGCGAGCCGGAGAGCAGCAGCACGTTCAGCACCGCGCTCAGAACGAAGGTGGCGATCATCGCCTTGCGCGCATGAAGCAGGATCAGCCCGAGGCGTTGCTTGGCGGCATCGCCCTGAACCCAGCCCTCCGCTATTTCCGCCACATGCGCCTCGTATTCTCGTCCGCCCCTTTGAGGCGGCCCATCTTGCCGACTTCTATGTCAGATTTAAGTATGCGGGCCGGATTGCCGCCGACAATGCAGCGCGGCGGCACATCCTCGAACACGAATGCGCCCGCGCCGACGATCACCTCGTCGCCGATGGTAACGCCGGGCAGGATGGTGGAGCCGCCGCCGATGAAGCAGCGCTTGCCGATATGAATCGGCCTGTCCTCGCCCGTCACCGGATCGCGCGTAATGAGCAGGGTTTTGAAGGCGACCAAAGTTTCCGCATCGACGACGATGCCCCCCTTCATTCCGGTGATCGTCCGGCCGGAAAGCGACACCGTGGAACTGGGATGAACCTCCACCCCCCGTTTCCGCAGCCGCGCACGTTGGAACGCCATCGCCAGGGCGCGGACTTTCCGCAGACTGTTAAGAGATCGCAGCGCCATATGGCAAGCAGCACTACTGCCTTGGCCCATAGCTTGTAAACATCTCTCGGTTGCCAGCCGCGCGCGTTGGCCGTATTGCCCACAAACATGCACCGCACCGCAGCAAAACCGTTTCCCAGGAAATCCCTGAAACAGCGCATCCAGCGTTTCATCCAGACCAAGGTCTGGGGAACCGACATTCACCCCAGCGCGTGGATCGCGGAAACGGCGCTCATCGACCGCACATGGCCCAGGGGCGTGCATATCGAGGCGGAGTGCTTCATCGACGAGGAAGCCGTGGTGCTGACCCATGACATGACACGCGGCATCTATGTCGACACCCGTGTCGGCGCGGGAACCATCGTCGGCGCGCGCGCGATCATCATGCCCGGCATCACGGTGGGCAGGAATTGCACGATTCTGCCCGGCACGCTGGTCAACCGTGACCTGCCCGATGGATCGGTCGTCGGCGGAAATCCCGCAAAACCCGTCGATCAGTAAGGCGTTATCTCACGTCCACAGCCGCGCTCGGCTATATCTTCGCGTAGGCCTGCGATATAGCGGTTGCCCCACGGCACAATACCGACCCCCAGCGGAGCAAAGGTGCTGATATCGAGAACAGCGACGTCCTTGTGCGCACAGAGATCGTCGATCTGGCCGGATTTGAGCCAGCCGATGTTCATCACGACAGGACTGCCCAAAGGCTCGCTCTCCGGCCCGCGCACCACATCGGTCACATAGCGACCGCCGCGCGGATCGACCAGCACCACGTCCGCGCCGCTCGCCATGATCCGCCGGTGCGCCTCGGCATAAGGCGCAACATAGTCATGCGCGCGCATCATCAGGAAGCTGCCTGTCATCAACGCGATTAGCGCCGAACAGACAAGAATGCGCGAATCGGGCCGCTTGAGGCTGGCCCAGCCCAGCCCCGCGAGCAACGCGAAGCTGCCGATAAAGCCATGCAGATAGCGATAGCCCCAGCCATAGCCGGGCGAGATAGCGAGCGCCGCCATGCCGAGCGCGCCCAGCCCCAGCGGCAGCGCAATCCGCTCGCCCCGCAAGGCCGCGCGCCAACCCATGCGCCACAGGCCGACAAGCGCCAGCGGCACGAGCAGCAGGTTGTTCCAGGCGAAGAAGCGGCTCATGTAGAGCAGCGGACGCCACTCCTCCAGCCGCTCGGCGAGGCTCGCCATCTTGTCGCCGACGCCGGCCGAGGGGCGCACATCGGCGGGCGGGCCGTACCAGTCGATCATCAGATGCGGCCACAGCTTCGCCCAGATCACCACGGCCAGCGCAATCATCGCCGTATGGAAAGCAAGCGCACCCCAACGCCGTTGCAACGCGAACCACAGCAGGAACGGGCTCAGAAATACGAACGGATAATGATATTGATGCAGTCCGGCGAGGATCAGAACGGTAACGCCTGCGCCGATATGCCCCGCCTTATCGCAGCGCAGCACCAGCGCCAGCCAGAGCATATTGAGCGCGAAATGCCCGGTCATCGCATAGGGCGTCATGCCAGTGACGAGCAGTTGCGCCGAGCTGAGCGCCATCAGCATCGTGACCGTGACGGCATCAGGCCGCTCCGGCATCACCTTCGATGCGACGCGCCAGAGGGCGACCAGACCGATGACGAGGAATATCGGCCCGGCGAGGTTCGGATCGCCGATCAGATCGCACAGTGCGCGGAAGGCGGAATTGAGCGGCAGATACGCCGAGTTCCAATATTTGTCCGCGCCGAAGGGCGAGAAAAACTCCGGCATGATCGCGCGGCGATACTCGATCCATTCGGGCGGGATCGGGCGCGCGAGGAAGCCGTCGCGCATCGCCCGCGCCGCAAACTCGGCCAGCTCCTCATCGCGTGAGAGGGCGTAATTTCCGAACAGCCAGTATCGCCCGCTCCATGCCAGCAGCGCGAATATGGCGATGGCGGGCAGCACGACCCGCAGGTTGCGACCCCAGTTTCAGACGCCATCAGGCACCAGCCGCAGTGCAACGCCGCCCAGCACCAGCGCCCCAGACCCCATCGCCATTGCGGTCAGATCCTGCGCCTTGAAGAAATAGTGCCCGATGGTGATGCCCTTGAGCCAGTGCACCTCCACGCCCCACGCCAGCACCAGCCAGAGCGCATAGGCCAGCGCGCTCGCTATCATCAGCCATGATACGCGCGCTCTGCTCACGCGCTCACTGCCCCTTCCACCGCCAGATCGCTGCGAATGAAAATGCCGTCCATCTCAACCAGCAGCGGGAAATGCCCCTTGTTGTTGGCGAAGAAGGCATTGGGGATGAAACCCTTGTCCTCCAGATAGCCGATCATCGCGCGATAGTCCGCCGCGCCTTCATATTGCGGACGCACGGCGAGTTCGCTTTGCAGCCCGATCATATCGCTGAGCCGCGCGCCCGCCCCTTCGCACACCGCGCGGTCATGGCCCTGCGTATCCATCTTGAGGAGCGCGCGCGAAAGACCATAGGGGCCGAGCAGGTCATCCAGCATCGCATCGAGCCGCCGACACTGCATCTGCACTGTCTTCTCGACCTTGTTACGGCTCTCGAAAATCGGGTCGAGCCGTTCCGCGGGCTTCGCGATAGAGCTGAACTGATGCGCGGCCATGATGTGAAACTCTGCGATGCCGTCAAAGTCCGACAGCGCCATGTTGAACACATGCCATTTGGGGTCGCGCGAGGCCTTGGCAGCAAGAATAGCGAATACATCCGGGTTGGGCTCGAACGAGAAGATATGGCCGGCAAAGCCAGCGTCGCGGCGCGCCGAAAGCGCATATTGTCCCTCGTTCGCGCCGACGTCGATCAGCGCGTCGATGGAATAAGCCTCTAAGAAACGGCGCAGCGCGAGGATTTCCGGATATTGATGCACGCGCCCGGCCAGCGCCAGACGCATGGCGAGCCATCTCCGCCCCAGTTCCCGGCCGATCCGCCCATCCTTCATGCCTGCCTCACTTTTTCGAGTGTCTTTTCATAGACGGCCAGCGTTTGCGCTGCTGCCCGATCCCAACTGCCCATGCTGGCGCGCAATTCAAGCGCACCCTGACCCAGTCGTGCGCGCATATCTGAGTCGCTTACCAACCCGCGCAGTGCCTCGGTCAAGGCACCCACATCATCGGTCGTGCACAGCCGCACCGCCTGCTCGTCCAGTGCCTCGAACATGCCGACCCGGCTCGCCACCATCGCCTTGCCATACTGCAATGCCGAGAGGAACGCCCCGCTGCTGTCGATATGGCGATAGGGGAAAGCAATGATGTCGCTTTTGCGTAGATGCGCATCGAGACGGTGCTCGGTCAGGAAACCTAGCTCTGTCACCAACCGATCTCCGAATCCCGCGGCGCGAACGCGGGAGAACAACGGCTCGATATCCATGAAGGGCTTGCCCGCCACGGCGAGCTCGAAGTTAAGACCGTCCGCCCATAGCTTGAGGCATGCCTCGATCAGCAGATCGAAGCCCTTATAGGGCCGGATCGTGCCGAAGAAGAGGATGCGCGTTGCTGTCGCATCCGGCACGGATGCCATATCCTCTTCACCAGCCGCAGCCAGATCCATCGGCGGATGGGGGACGATATGCAGCCGTTCCGCCGCCACGCGCTGCGCGACCATCGCGTCATAGGTTGTTTGCCCATGCACGATCAGCGCGTCGAACTGATCGAGAGCCAAGCGATAGCCCGCCCCCTGTGCGCCGCTGTCGCCATGATAGGCCGACGCATTGTGGACGGTGTGGACCAGCGCGGGCCGCTTGCTTCCCGCCCGTAACCGCGCGATCAGCCGCCGGTCCGCGACAGGGAGCGGCAGCCATTGCACGTGCACCACCTCGTCCGTGCGCAACCGGGTCAGATCGCCCAGCGCGGCGGAGGCCAGATATTCCGCCGCCTTGAGGGCGCGAAACGCCCTGCCCTCGCCCAGTATTTCACGCAGGCTTTCCGAACGGGCGAAGAATCGCGGGACGTAGATGTAATGCTGCGGCTCAATCGCATCTGTGGTGCGCATCGGCCGGGCGAGCAGGCTCACCTCATGCCCCGCCCTGCCCAATGCAGCACAGAGCCCATCATCATAGCGCCCGGTGAAGAGCGAGGGATCGAGCATCGCTATTTTCACGCCGCACCCTTCACCAGCCGCCGCATTGCCGCGATATGCAGGCCCGCCGCGCCGAGGAAGCACAAGGCATACAGGGTCATGAACGGCACATCGTCGGCGCGTGGGCTACCGCCGATCCACAGCGCCAGCGGCACGCTCGCCACCGACCCGAACAGAAACGGCAAAGACTGGCGCAGCAGCGCCTCGAAGCGGCCCAGCGCCCCCTGCAGATAAACCGAGACGCACATCACCGCGAGACCGACCAGCAATAGGGCGAGCAATACAAGCTCGGCGGTCAGGATCGCGGCATTGCGGTCATAAAGATGCGCGAACACCATTTGCCCGGCGAGCATCAGCACCGCGCCTGCACAGATGGCTATGCCGACCGCCATCCAAACGGCACGCCGGAGCAGCCGGGCGAAGACCTCGCTCTCCCCGGCGAACCAGTGGCGCGTCAGGCGCGGCAATGCGCCCTCTATCGTCGCGCGGATCGTCGTCGCCACCGCGCGAATGATCTTGAAAGTGAAATCGAACAGCAGCAGCAGCCGCGCATCGTGCGTCATCGCCGCGATCAGGAAATAGGGGCTGTTATAGGCGGCGACTTCGCTCAGCGTGAGCACGGCGGACGCCCCGATATCGCGCAGATAGGTGCGCTTCACATGCCCGCAGCCCCGCCGCCAGTCCAGCCAGTGGCCAAAGCGCATACCCGCGCGGCGGTGGATCAGCACCATGCCCAGCGCCGCACCCGCGATGTTGATGAGCAGCAGCGCGCTCACCGAGGCGAGCAGACCCATGCCAGCCAGCACAGCGAACAACACCGCCAGCCCGAGCAGACGGCGGATGATGTCGGTCATCTCCCAGAGGAGATTGCGGTCCACTGCCGCCAGCGCGCGCTTGGCAAGCAATAACAATATGTTGAGCGCAGAACCGAAGAAAAATATCAGGAATATCGCGGGCATTGCGGTGTTGATCCAGCCCAGTGCCATCGCACCGATCACCACCGCGCCGCCAATCACGATCAGGCTGGTGAGGAACAGGAACAGCACGCCGATTTCCTCATGCCGGAAATCTCCCGCCTCCACGCCCTCGTCCTGACGACCGAGCCAGTAGCGCCGTAGCCGGGCGTAGATGACATTGGTGATGCCGAACTCAGCCGAGATCGTGAAGTTATTGAACGCGATCAGCAGCAGGAAGGTGCGAAACTCATTGGCCGGCAGCACTCGCACGAACACATAGGTGACGGCAAAACCCCAGAGCATCGAAAGCCCAACGCTGGCGAGCTTCGCAAGCGTCAATATGCGCGTGGATCGCTCCCCCGCCGCGATGTAGTTGTGCACCAACGGCTCAGCCCTCAGCCGCTCACAGCAGGGCGACGCGCGCGATAGAGCACCTCACCGAGCGCCAGACGGTGAACCTCTGCGACGGCACAATCCTCCGCTGCGATGATCTCCAGATCGAACCCGGCGGCGCGGATACGGTCGGCGAAATCCGGGCCATATTGGCGGACATGATCCCACTGGCCGAAGCGCCGCTCCCGCTCGCGTGGAGGCATGGCGTAGGAGCCCTCCTCGGTCGGCTTCTCCCACAAGGGCACGATCAACCACGCCTCGCCGCCGGGCTTCAGCGCTGTGAAGATATTGCGCAGCACATGGGCGTCATCCGGCACATGCTCCATCACATGGCTGGCGTAGAAGAGATCGAAGCGGGTGCTCTCGCCTATCTCCATCAGGTCGACGCGGCGCACACCCGGCACTCCCTGATAAACATCGGGAAACAGATCGGCGGGCACATAATCCCCCGCGCCGTTTTGCAAACGGGCGACCAGGCTCGCCTCGTTGGGCGCCATATGGAGGATGGCCCCGCCCTCCGGCAAAACAATCCGCTCCGAATCCAGCAGATGATGCACCAGCCGCTCGCGCGGGGATGCGCCGCAAGAAGGGCAGCCCCATTCCGCGCAGTCGCCATAGCGGAAAAACCCGGCGACATCAGCGCCGCAGGCTGGGCAGTGGCGATCCTTGCGCGCGCCAAGCGCCGTTCGCGTGGCGAGAGCCGCACGCGACAGGTGTTTCACCGCCGCCTTTGTCGCGCGCTGCGCGGTAATCATGCCCAGAGTCTCCGCCAGATCATCGGGCCACTGCTATGCCGCCCCGTTCAGGAATAGCAAGAGGAGCCTTTTAATAAGCGCGGGCGTGAACCAGCACCGCGACCGTGGCGATCAGGATACGAATATCCCGCGTCACGGACCAGTCGGTCACATACTCAAGGTCCGATTGCAGGCGCAGTAGCAGATCCTCATGCGCGTCGGTCGTGCCGCGATGCCCGCGGACCTGGGCAAGGCCAGTGATGCCGGGCTTGATGCAATGCCGCGCCCAATAGCGCGAATCGACCTCCCAATAGAGCGAGTCCGCCGCCTTC